>DURM01000057.1 GCA_012837335.1 Bacillota bacterium | reverse complement strand
TTGCAGCCAAATTCGCGGAGATTAAAGAGAAGTACGGGGCGGATCGCATTGGTATTTTCGCCTCCCCTGATCTGACTAATGAAGAGTATCTGAAACTATCTGAGCTGGCATCAAGTCTGGGAACAGCATTGGTTACAAGCGCGGATGCTAATTTTGCGAGACTGCCACTATCGAGCCAGAAATTGTTTGACGGTTTTGAAGCAGTTGATTTCGTCATTGTGCTCAATGCTGATCTGCAGCAGGATTATCTGCCGACAGCAAGCAGAGTGTACCGGATGATCGCCGATGGACTAGATACAGCTGTGGTGGATGAAGAGTGCAGAGGTTTTGCCAATAAAAACGTGCTCCACGTAAATTTAAGCCGAGAGCAGATTGAAGAGCTCCTTGCTGCTCTCCACCGCTTCGCAGCGCGGGTGGGAATCCAGAGTGTAATTGAAAATGAGCTGAGTTCGCTCTTTAAAACTGCACCTGAAACCAGAGAAGCTGTGATAGAATTGATCAAACGCTATCTTAAGGCTGAAAAACCTCTCCTGATCACTACTGAAGACAGTCTGTCAGGACCAGCCCTTCAGCAGCTCTGTGATCTCATGAAGTTAAGTTCGAAGGGAAACAATCTTCTGCTTCTGCACAACCAGGGCAATCGCTGCGGCCAGATTCAAGCTGGCTTTAGCCCCAGAGCCCTTCCGCTAGAACAAATTCGGGCTGCGCTGGTTGTAGGTTCTGATCTGAGGATCCTTGAGCAGGTGGAGCACTGCGAATTTGCAGCTGTTATCACGCCGAATCAAGCAGGTCAGCTGCAGTTTGCTACTGTTGTTCTGCCGGGATCTCATTTCTTAGAGACATCCGGGACTGCCGTTAACTGCAGCGGCAGAGTGCAGCGGTTGAATCAAGCGCTGACAGCTCCCAGCGGAAAGGATAATCTGGAGATTATTGCAGAGCTGGTCCAGAAGGTAAATACTCGCAAGCAGGAAGAAGTTCAAGAAGCGAGAGGCAAGCGATAAGAGCAAGGAACTGGCATCACTTCGGGATGTCGGTTCCTTTTTTGTTCCTTAGAATAAAAGGAAACAGGCGGGGAAGCACGAATAATATGTTAAGAAAACGTTTCCGGAAGCGGTGTAAGTCATTAAGAAAGGAGCAGGTTCTATGAAGTTGAGCAACAAAAAGGCGTTATTATTCTTCCTAACAGCAGTCGTAATGCTATCGACAGGCTGTGTTTCTGTCTACTCCCAGGAACCGGTAGAAGATCTCACCTACCGTCCTATCTTTCGGCGCAACGCCTCGGTGCATGATCCATCAGTCATCAGGGTTGGCGATACTTACTATGTCTTTGGCTCCCATATGGCTGCCGCCAAAACTGATGATCTTATGAACTGGACCACCATTTCCAGAAACGCCCGCCGGGGTAACCCGCTGGTGCCGGATCCCGAAACAGAGATGAAGGAAGCGCTGGAGTGGGCGCGAACCAATACTTTCTGGGCGCCTGATGTAATCCAGCTGCCTGACGGACGCTTCTATATGTACTACTGCACCTGCGAAGGCTCCATGCCCTTATCGGCTTTGGGAGTTGCGGTGGCAGATGATATCGAGGGACCCTACACAAACCTTGGTGTGTTCTTAAAGTCCGGAATGACCGGAATCAGTCCAGCCGGCACTCGCTACAATGCCAATATTCATCCCAATGCAATCGATCCCCATGTCTTCTTTGATAAAGAAGGACAGCTGTGGATGGTCTACGGCTCCTATTCCGGCGGCATTTTTATCATGAAGATGGATCCCCAAACCGGCTTTCCCCTACCCGATCAGGGTTATGGCAAAAAGCTGATGGGCGGCAGGCACAGCCGGATTGAGGGGCCTTACATCCTCTACAGTCCGGACAGTGATTATTACTACTTATTCGTTTCTTTCGGCGGCTTGGGAGCGAACGATGGCTATAATATTCGGGTAGCCAGATCGAAGAATCCCGATGGCCCCTATTTTGATGCTAAAGGCACTAACATGGAAACTGTGATTGGTACGGGCTCATTATCCAATGATTCCACGATTGCGCCTCACGGTGTGAAACTGATGGGGAACTACCAGTTCCTTCATGTCGAAGGCGAGCAGCGGACCATGAGCCGGGGCTATAAATCGCCCGGCCACAACTCAGCCTATTACGATCCTGACACCGGCAAGTACTATCTTTTCTTTCACACCCGCTTTGTCGGGCAGGGTGAGCACCATGAAGTGCGGGTGCACCAGATGTTTATCAATGAGGATGGCTGGCCAGTGGTAGCTCCCCACCGCTATGTGGGCGAAACGATCCGCCGCTACACTAAAGATGAAGTGGTGGGCGATTACAAGTATATCAACCACGGTAAAGACATCACCGGAAAAGTTAAAGAATCAGTAGTAGTTACCCTTAACAATGATGGCACAGTATCCGGTGCTGTGACGGGAACCTGGAAGTTGGATGGGTATAACCTGACCCTTAAAGTTAACGGCACAGTTTATAAAGGTGTCTTTATCCGGCAGTGGGATGATGACAACGCGGTGTGGTTAATGGCATTTACAGCTCTGTCTGATGATGGCACCGCGGTTTGGGGAAGTAGAGTCGCCTACTAAACCTCTTTTTCCAGCGATTGGAGGAAAAATGCATATTATCCAGAATATATAATATAATACAGCACGCATCTTAAATCCACCAATCGAAGGGAGGAATCACGCTGTATCTTCTGTTAGCGATAGTCAGTGATCCTGATCAGGTTCCATACGTTTTGGAAGGGTTTTTAGAAGTGGGAATTGATCGGGCAACAGTTGTGGACAGTATAGGGATGGCTCATTTGATGGCTGACCGAGTTCCGATTTTCTCGCGCTTTGCAACACTCGGAGTAAGCGAGCGATTTAACCGCATGATTTATGTGATCCTTAAAACAGAAGAACAGGTAGACGGTGCAATTGATGTAATCCAAGAAGTAATAGGGGACCTCAGCCAGCCGGAGACAGGAGTGGTGTGTGTAATACCGCTGGCAAGGGTTTACGGGTTAGATGATCGAACAGGCTCTCGCGAGTAATCACGAGAGCCTGTTTTCATTTTCTGTTATTTACCTTGACCGATTTTCTTGTAGACCTGAATTCTCTCTTCCAGCGATGGATATTTTGCAGTAGTTGCTGCAGTGAAAAGTCCATTGTCAAGATTCTCTGTTGCTGCAAGTTCATGGCCGATTAATGCCCAGGTTGAATCGATTAAGTTGTGGAACTCGAGTCTTGTCAGTGCTTCACAGATAAAGGACTGCCTCGGTGTATTGATATCTTCGCCGCTGATTTCAAATAAGTTGTGCTTTTTGCACAGAGATTTTAATCTCAACAGCTGGTCAAGGGTGTTGCGGGACGGCATATAGGTAACCGCTTTGAAACCGAGATCAGTAATTACGTCAAAGAGCAGGTCCAAATAGTCGTCCTCAAACTTCTGCGCTTTTTTATCTCCGGTTACCGAGTCACCCACGTCACCGAGGTAAGCGTATGCTAAGATGCAGCCAACTTCATCGGCAAGCTTCACAACATCCTCAATCGGCGGACATTCCTCAGCTGCCGGCAGATAGAACGCTTCCACCAAATCTCCCTTAAGCACTCCTAAGAGGTCATAGGTATAGTGGGGGTTATTCTCATCCAGCAGATAGCCTTCCAGCTTAGAACTGAATTCAAGCTTAAGATCCTGCTTGAGAAAATCCACCAGCTTCTGTCCTCTGCCGAAGCGCTCAATCAGCTTCATGGACAGGGCAAAGAGAATGTGCCGCTCTGTAATGCTGCCGCCTTCCCGTGCCCTGGATAAGGGCACGATATCTGCGGCGAAATCTAACTCGACACCGTGATCTGCCAGCAGCTCATTGATCCGGGCTGTCATGGCCTGGTTGCGCTCGTTGCGTTTTTCCCGATACGGTGCAAAATAAGCATCGACTTTATCAATCTGGGTATGGGGAACTCCGTGCAGCGCTACATATGCAATCGACTTCTGATCCGGATTATTGATCCGTTTTCCATTGAGAGGAGTAGCGGAAAAATCTGCTCGGCATTCTACGCCGATGGTGGTGGCGATACCCACGATTTTGCCTGCCTCAATGAATTCCTTGGCTCCGCTGATGGAGTCATGGTCCATAATCCCCGCTGTGGTCAGTCCGGCGTTGTAAGCCATCCACACCGCTTTAGTCGGGGAATAGGGCGAAAAGGAATAGGTTGTGTGGATGTGGTTGTTCACAAACCCACCCGGCTGAGGCCGCTCAAGTTGTCCTGCTTCGATTAGTTTTTGCAGTTCCTGTAAGCTTTCTAAACGAGTATTGACATTATCATGATTGAGATTTTCGATTAAGCTGTTTACTAAGTTCTGATTCACGTTATTAATCACACTCCGAATTTCTCTCTCCGCAGTTTTTCGTTTTTGTTCCAGTTAGTGGTTGGTACATGCCCATCGAGCGGCAGGATTTTCTCATGAACTGCGTCGATGATCCACTCCGGCTGCGGGAAGAAATACTGTTCAAATTCATGAGCCGGTACGATCCAGTTGCGAGCTCCAACTACTACCGGAGGTGCATCCAGATAATCGAATGCAAGCTCAGTAATGTTGCGGGCAATATCATTCAAGAATGAACCGCGCTCGCAGGCATCACTGGAAAGGACGATGCGGCCGGTCTTCTTCACCGACTCAAGCACTTTTTCGTAGTTAAACGGAACGATTGTGCGGGCATCAATTACCTCAGCAGACAATCCCCATTTTTCTTCTAAGATATCAGCGGCTTCTAATGCCCGGTATAAGGTTGCGCCAACAGTCAAGATGGTGAGATCTTTACCTTCGCGCTTGATATCCGGTTCGCCGATTGGTACTTCGTAGTATCCTTCTGGAACACCGTCAGGGTTAAACAGTTCACCGATATCATACAACCGCTGGCTCTCAAAGAAGATTACCGGGTCAGTTCCGGCTAGAGCTGCGTTCATTAAGCCTTTGGCATCATAAGGCGTGGTTGGGAACACAACTTTCAGACCAGGAATATGGGCGCACAGTGAAGTCCAGTCTTGGGAGTGCTGGGCACCATATTTAGCTCCTACCGATACCCTCAAGACTACCGGCATCTTCAAAATTCCGGCACTCATGGACTGCCATTTAGCCATTTGGTTGAAGACCTCGTCACCGGCGCGGCCTAAGAAGTCGCAGTACATTAACTCTGCGATTACTCTACCGCCGCTCATGGCGTAACCGACTGCAGAACCGGCAATAGCTGCTTCTGAGATTGGCGCGTTGAAGAAGCGGTGGTAAGGCAGGGATTCAGTTAAACCCCGGTACACTGCATAGGCGCCGCCCCAGTCGCGGTTGTCTTCACCATATGCCACTAAGGTCGGATCAGTGTAGAACTTGTCGATAATTGCTTCAAATAAAGCATCTCTCAGCTGCAGCACTCTGGCCTTGGAGACCGGTTTGCCGTCTTGAATGCCGACGCGAACTTTTTTCTGCAGCTGCTGTACCCGCGGGTTTTCTTCCTTCGGAATTAACACATCGCAGGGACGGTCGTCAAATTTCTCCACTTTCTCATTGGAGTACATGATATTGCCGATGTAATCCGGATCTTTGTCCAGATCAACGCGGGGCGAAGTTTCCAGATCGATAGCCAGTTTGTAAATCTTGAACATAGTCTTTTTGATATCTTCATCAATAGCAGCAAATGCATCTGCATCAGCAATTTTGGCATTGATGAGGCTTTGTCTGTAGCTAACGATTGGGTCAGCTTCTGACCAAGCATCGATTTCTTCTTTCGATCTGTAGCTAGATGCGTCAGATGGCGAGTGTCCCGAAATTCTGTAAGTAACGACATCCAGGAAGACAGGGCCGTCTTTCTTTTCAGTAATAATGGGCAGTTTGCGGCGGTAAGCGTCGATAACTGCCAGCGGGTTATAGCCGTCAACTCTTTCCACATGCATTTGGTTTGGTGTAACACCGGCAGGAACTCTGGCCAGATCACCAAAAGCCATGGTTTCTCCCGCGGTCTGACCGCCCATACCGTAGAAGTTATTGAAGAAATTGAAGATAATCGGCAGGCCGCCTTTAAACTCGTCATCCCACAGCTCACGGTATTGCTCCATGGCAGCAAAGTTGAGCGCTTCCCATACTGGACCGCAGCCCATGGAACCATCGCCGAGGTTAGCAACAACAACGCCATTTTTGCGGTTAACTTTCTTGAATAAAGCTGCACCAACGGAAATCGGGGCCGAACCGCCTACGATTGCGTTGTTGGGATAAATTCCGAATGGAGTAAAGAAGGCGTGCATGGATCCGCCCATACCTCTGTTAAAGCCGGTTGCGCGGCCAAAAATCTCTGCCAGAGAACCATAGAGCAGGAAATCAATTGCCAATTCTTTAACGGAAGCGTTCGGATTAGCTTTTTCCACAACAGCAAGAATTGCGCCGTCGAAATACTCCCGCATAATGGTCATCAATTCGTCATCAGAGAGCTGATGAATAGCGGATAAGCCTTTGGCCAGAATTTCCCCGTGGCTGCGGTGGGAACCGAAGATATAGTCCTCAACGCTCAAAAGGTAAGCCTGACCTACCGCCGAAGCTTCCTGTCCAATCGATAAGTGCGCTGGACCGGGGTAGTTGTACTCAACTTCGTTGTATCCGCCAGTGGTCTTAACAAGGTTGAGCATGGTTTCAAATTCCCGGATGTAGACCATATCGCGGTAAATCCGCATAAAGTCATCGGTAGAGAAGTTGGCTTTCTCGTCTTCAATGGTCTTGTTGTATTGGTTTACCGGAATGTCTTGAAATTTAATCGTGCGGCTTTTGCGTGACTCTTCCGGGCAGACATATTGAATTTTAGGCATATAATCTCGCTCCTTTACTGAATATTAAAATTCAAAGATTGCTTCGCGAATAACTTCCGCAACAGTCGGATGGGGGAAGACCAGTTCTTTGACATCTTCTAGCTTCAGCTCCATCTCAATCAGCGGTGCCACGCCCCAGATGATTTCAGAGGCAGGGTTCCCGATCATATGGACTCCGATTACGTTGCGGTATTTCTTATCAATCAGCACTTTGCAGATTCCGTCTCCGCCTTCGTTTTCGGCTACATAGCGGCCGCTGTAGCGCATGGAAAGATTAACAACTTCATAATCGATTCCTTTTGCTTTAGCAGTCGCTTCGGTTTCACCGATGGCGGCAACTTCAGGATTAGTATAAATTACGGCCGGAATCGCATTGTAGCGCATGATATCACGCTTGCCGAGCATATTGTTGATGCAAACCTCAGCTTCGCGGTAAGCGGTATGAGCCAGCATGGAGCGGCCGTTTACGTCACCAGCAGCCCAGACGCCGGGCACATTGGTTCTGCCGTATTCATCAACTTTAATGGCACCCCGCTCAACTTCAACGTTAATGTTTTCTAAGCCGATGCCGGTGACATTTGGTCTGCGTCCGGTGCTCATCAGCACTTTCTCAGCTGGCACGAAATCCTGCTGACCGTCTTTTTCAAAGCGAACACCATCAGCTTTAACTTCTGTTACTTTGGCGCTGAGGTGGAATGTGATGCCAAGCTTCTCGTAGTTTCGCTTCAGGATAGCGCTGATATCAGTGTCCTGCTCGCCGGCAATGTGATCCAGCATTTCAATTACGGTGACTTTGCTGCCAGCGGAATTGAAATACGAAGCCATTTCCAGTCCCACAACTCCACCGCCCACCACGACCAAAGATTCCGGAACAGTCTCTAAGTCAAGAATTTCACGATTTGTAACAACAAAACCTGCTTCAAATCCTTCTTTAGCCCCGGGGATTGGCGGGATAACCGCGGAAGAACCGGTAGCAATCAATAAGCGTTTCCCTGTATAGATTTGCTCGCCTGCTTCAACCTTAAAGCCTTCGCTGTCGCGGCCGAGGATTTTCCCGGTTGCCTTAACTACATCTACTTTGTAGGACTTCATTTTCGCATTGATTCCGCCGACCAAAGTTCTCACAACTTTATTCTTGCGTTTGATTACTGCTGCGTGGTCATAAGTTACATTTTCTGCCTTTACGCCGTACTTCTCGCTGAAGCGGGCGTAGTCATAGATTTTAGCGGAATGGAGCAGCGTTTTCGAAGGAATGCAGCCTTCGTTTAAGCAAACACCGCCAAGGAAGCGTTCTTCAATCAGCAGGGTTTTGAAACCGGCTTTTCCTGCCCGCTCGCAGGCAAGATAACCCGCTGGACCGCCGCCGATTACGATTAGATCATAACTCATGGTATCACCTGCCTTCGATTTATTTATTTAGCCAATAAAAGCTGAAAGTTTTCCAGATTTTGTTTTAACTCCTGCAGGAACCGGGCCGCAGGTGCGCCGTCTACTGCGCGGTGATCGATTGTCAGGGACAGGGTCATCGCCGGGTAATAGACATACTCGCCGTTAACCGGTTTCACTTTATGCTCAACTGTGCAGACACCTAAAATTCCGGTCTGCGGTGGATTCAAGATCGGTGTAAAGGATTCAATGCCTAAGGAACCGAGGTTAGTGACAGTAAAAGTGCCGCCCTGCAGTTCATCAGGATTGATAGAACCGGCTTGGGCTTGGCTGATCAACCGCTTGGATTCAGCAGCTAGCTGGTTCAAAGACTTCAGGTTCGCGTTGAATAATGTGGGCACCATCAAGCCCCGCTCAGTATCAACAGCAATGCCTAAGTGCACGTTTTTGAATACCCGCAGAGTGTCATCTAAATAGTGGGCATTCAGCATCGGATAATTGACCAAGGTGCGGGAAACTGCGAATAAAATCAGGTCGTTAAGAGTGATGTTTTCCAGACCGAGCTGCTCCTGCTGGGTTTTGACCAGCTTCCGGTAAGCCAGGATTTGGGTTGCATCAAAGCTGGTATCCATAGTAAGTTGGGCGGAATTGGCCAGAGATTGATGCATCGCCTTGGCAATGCGCTTCCGGATATTGGTCAGCGGCTGGTCTACATATTCGATCGCGGCCGGAACTCCCGGTTCGGCTGCGTCAGGCGCACTCGGGACTGTTACAGGTTTCACAAGGTCTCTTGTCGTAATGCGTCCACCGATTCCGGTGCCGATTACTTGTCCGTCTAAGGCAGCGTATTCAGCTTCGGCAGCAGCGGTAACCTTTGGTCCAGTTTCCATCAGCGTGCGGATATCCCGCTCAATGACTCTGCCTTCTGGTCCGGTCGGTACTGCGTAGCGGGCATCGAGATGCTGCTTAGCAGCCAGATTTTTGGCTCGCGGTGAAATTTTCAGTCTGCCAGTTTGAGGAGCGGCCGCTGGAACAGGCGCAGCTTCAGCAGTCTCAGCAGCTGGTTCAGCTGCTTCAGCCGGAGCAGTTTCCGCTACTTGAGCTGGATCTGTCTGCATGTTTTCCGGTAACAACTCGGAATAGTCTTCGCCTGGTTCGCCGATCACTGCTACCGGAGTCAGAACCGGGACTTCTTCATCGGCTTCATAAAAGATTTCCAGCAGAACACCGGCCTCTTGGGCTTCTTCTTCAAAACTAGCTTTGTCTGTTTCATAAGAAAACAGCACATCGCCGACCTCTACACGGTCACCTTTCTGCTTATACCATTCGGTGATGATACAGGTTTCCACGGAGATACCCTGCCGTGGCATAATCACGGGTGTTGCCATCTAATCGCCTCCAGTATAGATTGTTATTTATGACTTAATTGCATTTGCAGCAGATTCGGCGTGGTATGAGCTGCGCACCAGGGGACCCGATTCAACATGCTTAAAACCGAGCTCCATTCCCATTGCTTTATAGATATTAAAAGATTCGGGTGTAATGTATTCAATTACAGGGTGGTGCTTTTTGCTTGGAGCGAGATACTGGCCAATAGTGAGCAGATCACAGTCGACCTTTCGCAGATCCTGCATCACGGCCTTGATCTCATCCATGGTTTCTCCTAAACCCACCATGATTCCAGATTTGGTAATTATATGGGGACTGATCCTTTTGGCTTGATGGAGTACCTGCAGCGAGCGCTGATAAATTGCCTGGGGACGAACAGCAGCGTATAAGCGGGGAACGGTTTCTACGTTGTGGTTGAGGATATCTGGTTCAGCGTAAAGTACCTTGGCTAATGCGTCATGGTCGCCTTTAAAATCCGGAATTAAAACTTCGATCTGCACTGAAGGACTTTTTTTGCGCACAGCGGTAATGACGTCGGCAAAATGAGCCGCGCCGCCGTCCGGCAGATCGTCGCGGGTTACAGATGTAATAACTACATGCTTAAGGCCCAATTCAGCCACAGCTTCCGCTACATGCTCCGGTTCGCTGGGATCGACCGGCAGGGGACGATTGGTTTCAACATTGCAAAAAGTGCAGTTGCGGGTGCAGAATCTGCCTAGGATCATAAAAGTGGCCGTTTTTCGGCCAAAACATTCCAACAGATTAGGGCAGGCTGCCTCCTGGCAGACTGTATGCAGGGACAAATTCTCCATTAAGCGGTGGACTTCCATTACTTGGTCGGTACTCCGATATTTAACTTTCAACCATTCAGGTTTACGCTTCATCATTTGGTATACTCCCAAGATAAGTTTGTAATTTTTCTTTAGTTATTATTGCCGGTTTATAATTGAAAACCTCACAGAAACTGAGCAGTACCTGATCACGCACAACTGCCATGTCAAACTCTCTGCCTAACATGGCAGCCAGCGACATGGCTCCTCTGTCTTTGATTCCGCAGGGAATAATCCAGCGAAAATGCTCTAAATTGGTATTCACATTAAAAGCAAAACCGTGCATAGTTACCCAGCGCTTAATCGCTAGGCCGATAGCCGTAATTTTACCCCCATCAACCCAAACCCCGGTATGAGTTGGATCGCGAAAGGCTTTGATTTGATAGTACTGTGCCAGCAGATTAATAAAAACCTGCTCAAGATTATGTACAAAGCTGCGGATATCACGGCCGTGATTGTGAAGGTCAATAAACATATAGCCTACAATCTGTCCCGGCCCGTGATAGGTGACATCTCCGCCCCGATTGGTGGCGTGAACTTCGATTTGATGTTCTTCCAGCCATTGTTGGGGCATGAGGATGTGGTCGGTTTTAGCTTTCTTCCCGAGGGTAATTACGGGAGGATGTTCAAGCAAAAGGAGCAGATCGCCGATCTGCCTCTGCTGCCGCATTGTTAATAGCTGCTGTTGAACAGCTAATGCCTCAGCATAAGATACCAAACCTAATTGGCATACTTCGAGATTCATGGCGTCTGCTCCTTCATGATTCTGATCATTTATTTTTAGATTTTCTTAGCATTTTCTAAGAGATATTTTTCAGCTTCTAAGCACCACAGTCCATTGTTCGCTGCTACGATTTCAGCGAGCTTGGCAAAGAGCGGATCGGTTTTGCCTTTTTCAGCGAAATCATCAATAGCGGTTAATTCCATTTGAATGTTTGTGTAGACTAGTTTCTTACCTCCCGGAATATTGGGCAGGTTAAGGGTGGTTTCGACCACGCTGTCTAAGCCGCCGATATGAGTAATCATGGCTGCCGGATTGATAATGCCTTTCTCCATCAGCTCCAGCGACTCGATCATATCATCGGTGTTGCCGCCGCTGGTTCCCACAATGTGGGTTGAGTTGTAGTGCACATTGTAGAAGTTGAACTCAGCTTTGAAGTCGGGATTGGTCGGGCCGGCAAAGAAGTTGAGACAGCCATCTCGAGCCAGCAGCTGGTCGCCCATTTCAATTACTGGACGCACCGGCGCGTAGACGAACACGTCATCGTAGCCTCGTCCACCGCTGAGCGCCATAATGTGCTCAGTAGGATTGTCAATGCTGTTGGTGTTGATATAGTGCAGCTCGATGCCGTTTTTAGCAGCAGCTTCAACTGTGTAGATCGAGGCTGCTCTGTCCAGTCTGGCTTGGTCGATGTCAGTAACAACTAACAGCTTCGGTCTGCGGTCTTCGCGATTAATGGCGTAATCGATTGCGCCCAGCCCCATGGGTCCTGCGCCGGCTAAGATTGCCATGTTGCCGCCGTCAACGATTTCCATTTCATGCACATAACTGCCGCTCTTGGTGTGATATTGAGCGTGGTATGCTCCGACAATGCAGGACATCGGCTCAGCTAGAGAACCGTAGAAATAAGCTTCGCCGTTGTAGGGCAGCAGACAATTCATTTCCATTACTTCGTTGGGAATAATCACATAGGTAGCTGCACCACCGATGTGGGGATAGGAATAACCGGGTGCTGCCAGTGAGCCTTTGTAGTTAAGAGCCGGTTGAATCGCAAATCTTTGTCCCGGTTTAAACTTGTCCTGCCATTTAGCTCCGACTTCAATGATCTCTCCACAGAACTCATGGCCAATAATAATCGGGTTTTCTGCGATATCATCGGGTACCCGTTTGTGATCGGAACCTTGAATTGCAGCTTTGTATGAAGACATACAAACACTGTCCGAAATTATATGAGCAAGAATCTCATCATCTTTAATTGATGGCAAGTCAAACTCTTCTAAACGAAGATCGTTTTTTCCGTATAAACGAACTGCCTTAGTGCGCATACTAACGCCTCCTTTACAGTAATATATCGGTATGCTTTGATGTTCACTTGCATTATACCATATTATCTGGGATAAATCGTTTTGTTTTGTGAAATTACTGTTAAAGATCGTAAGGAAACCTGTTGATATTTACCTTGGAGTATTAATTATGCTATAATCCAAGTGAAACAAAAGGTACGAAAATTGGAAAGGATGACAGAAATGAGCAGTAATACTTGCCAGCGTTTAGCGGGACAAGTTGCAGTTGTTACCGGCGGCGCTCAGGGTTTAGGGGAAGCTTTAGTGGAAAGATTAGTGAAGGAAGGCGCAAAAGTTGTCCTCGCCGACCTCAACTTAGAAGCTGCCGAGCAAGTAGCAGCCCGTCTTGACAATACCGTGGCTGTTCAGGTAGATGTAACTGATTACGCTCAGTGCGAAAAGATGGCCCAAGTTGCTCTGGAAAAATTTGGCCGCATCGATGTGTTAGTAGCTAACGCAGCGATTGTAATCGCCAAGCCAACTGAGGAATTTCCGACCGAGCAGTGGCGGAAGGTAATTGACGTCAACCTGGTTGGCTACTTTAATGCTGCCAAAGCGGTAATCCCGGCTATGCTCAAACAGGGTAAGGGCAGCATCGTTCAAATTAACAGCAAATCCGGGAAGAAAGGTTCAGCGAAAAACTCCGCTTATGCTGCCTCTAAGTTTGGCGGCATTGGCTTAACTCAAAGCTTAGCGTTGGAATATGCGGAGCAAAATATCCGTGTTAACGCAATCTGCCCGGGTAACATGTTAGACTCGCCGCTTTGGGTTAACAGTCTCTATGAACAGTATGCCCGCAATCAGGGAATTACACCAGAAGAAGTGCGGGAGAAGTATACCAATATGGTGCCCATGAAGCGGGGCTGCAGCTATGATGACGTAGCTAATGTGATGGTCTTCTTGGCATCTGATGAGTCCAGCTACATGACCGGTCAGGCAATCAATGTTACCGGCGGACAGCAGATGGACTAATCAGCGTTAAGTGGGTTTATAAAAAAGAAGCAAGGTATGCTGTTTTTGCAGCAGCCTTGCTTTTTTAGTTGGCAGTTATCATGCGCTTGATTTTTGCCGCCAGGACCGGGGATTCTTTCTTTACTTCCTGTAAATAGGTCTCCATATCTCCGGTAAAGGGCAGGACCTTATTGAAACAGATTTTTTCCAGCGCTTTCCTGGTTTCATTTAAAATGCAGGTATCCTTGTGCACCGGATTGCAGTGTTGGCATGCCGCTACCGTCTGGCAGTAGGCTTCTCTTGCTTTGGCAACATCGTAGTAGCGGGGATCTACCTTCAGTTTTTCCAGATGCTGCGAAAAGGGAATTACATCTTTGTGGTTGAGGTAAGCGCTGATATTCTGTTTTGCCCTTTCCAGCACGCACTGACTGCATCCGCAGCTGGCGCAGGATGCGGGATTAAGACACATATCATCGACTAAAGCTTTAATCCCGACTAACTGCTGTCTCAGCTTTTCAGCCTTAGTCTGCATCGGAGTTAATCCCTGGCTGGAATGGATTTCCCATGCCCGCAGGGTTAACAAGAACACCGTTAGGCCGAGAATCATTATTGCCAGAAAAATGTTGGTCGGAGTCAGCAGTTCCTGGGGCAGATTGTTATACAAAGAAATCAGTCCAAAGAATAAAAACACAAACACAGAGACAATCCGCATGGCAAACTCCGGGATGCGCCGCCCCATGCGGCTGCCAATGATAATGCCGATGGCGCTGGTAATAATCATGCCGGACACAGTGCCTGCCAATACTAAGAGCGGATGCTCAGCGCTGCTGGATAGGGTAATGGCAGCCAGCTGAGTCTTGTCCCCGAGCTCGCCAATAAAAAAAGTCGTTGCCACGGTGATTACCGGACCAAAGCGGTTGGTCTCGGTATCCTCAAGATCATCATCTTCAGTATGAGCCAGCGAGAACAGCGCAAAAGCGATAAATGCTATTCCGGCAAATATTCGAACTAAATCTAAGGAAATAAGTTTAGGTAGGGAGGAACCCAGTGCAACTGCAATGCCGTGATTGAGCAGTGCACCAATGGAAACACCTAACATTACTTGGCGGATCGAGTATTTGGTGGCAAAAGTCATTGCTAATATCTGTGATTTATCTCCCATCTCGGCCGCTACAATTAAAAAACAGGAGGTCACTAGTTCTTGCAGCAAAGCCGGTCCCTCCTTTCCTAACCTTCATAGTCTAACAAAAATATTTATCCGTGACAAGAGTTTATTCCTGCCGGGGGTAACTTCCCAGCACCTTTTTCCAGCCGTTAGAAGAGCGGACTTTCTGCTCAACCTGCTGGAGCGCATTTTTCAGTTTTGGGTCCGATTTATGGCCAATCATTTCAAAGAGCAGCACATACTCCTGCGGCCGCACTTTGTAAGGTCGAGACTGGACAAATGTCAAATCGATGCCGTTTTCTGCAAAATACCCGGTGATTTCATGCAGCTGACCCGGTCGGTTTTCTCCGAATCGGACAGCAAGCAGCGTCCGATCACTGCCAGTTGGGGGACTGTCGGTCAGACCGCATACAAAGAACCTTGTTTGATTGTTGGGATAATCAGCCAGATTCTCATGGAGGATCTTGAGCCCGTATTCCTCCGCTGTTCTTGGTGAGCACAGGGCTGCGGCCCGTGGATCTTCGAGAGCTTTCACCGCTGCTTCAGCCGTGGACGAAATGGGAACCTGCAGTCGCCCGGGCAGCAGCTTCTCCAGATTGTGCACACACTGATTAAGAGCCGATGGATGAGAAAAGACCTTATCTACTTGGTCCAAGCTTTCCATTTGACCGCATAAGACATACTTAATCTTAACGTGAACCTCATCGCACACTTTAACAAAATCATGGAACTCAATCAGGGAATCAAAAGTAATGCCGATAATACCGTCAACCATGTTTTCTGCAGGCAGAACCGCCCGCTCAGCAAGATATGACTCAACGCGCTGCAGGCATTCGGGAATGCTGAAAAAATCAATTTTCTCCGGCTCTGTTCGTCCTGTCATTCTCTGCTGGTAAATCAGGGCAGCCTCTTCTGAAAAAGTGCCTTTAGGCCCTAAAGTTGCAATCCGCACTGCCGTTTCCTCCCACCATCATTATTGTTCTGCATATTTTCATGTAATTTACCATATGAACTGCCTTTTTTCAACTCCCTAACACGAGAATTTTCACACACACTTCATTTTGACCTGCATAGGATAGAGCAATATAGTACTCGTGTACTGGAGGGATGAGGCTTTGCATGATGAAATGGCAGCAAAAAAGAGATTTAATCTTGGTTTCCTGTTTCGCACCGAGGACTGGTGGACAGTGTGGTTGGGAGCTTTTCTCATTGTTCTGGCGTCAGTCGGTGTAATCACAGCAGTGCCGCGCCTCAAAGGTTGGAGCACAAACATTGGCGACGCACTGCCGCTGGATCTCATTCCCGGTCTTTTGGCGCTGGGTGTTTTTCTGGCGGTAATCGCGGCCATCGCTTATGGAGTAATCAACCGGAGCAGTAAGGAAGCGGGCCGGTTTCTCATCGGCTTTCCTGTGGTCTTTGTGCTGGCAGTACTCGCTTATGTTCTCGGCAATCAGGAAACGCTCAAGCATTACGGATTCAGCGATGTGATCTGGGCTTTGGTGTTTGGTTTGATTATCTCCAATGTATTTGGGAAACCGCGGTGGCTGGTTCCTGCTCTGCAGACCGAGCTGTTTATCAAAACCGGCTTGGTTGTGATGGGCGCAGAGCTGCTCTTTAACAGGGTAATGACACTGGGTTTCTATGGACTGGGGGTTGCTTGGACTGTACCGCCCCTTGGATTATTCTTTATGTATCAATATGGGGTTCGCCGCTTAAAAATGCGTGACAAATCATTAGTTGCAACAATCGCAGCTTGCACATCGGTGTGCGGGGTTTCGGCGGCTGTGGCTGCAGGCGCTGCGACTAAGGCCAAGAAAGAAGAAATCAGCATGGCCGTGTCCATTTCCCTGATTTTCACAGTGATCAGTATGGTTATTCAGCCTGTGATCATTAGGTGGTTGGGGCTTACAGATGCGGTTGGGGGAGCTTGGATTGGGGGAACTATCGATTCCACAGGAGCAGTAGTGGTGGCTGGCAGCATGGTGGGAGAAAAGGCGATGGAAGTGGCAGCAGTAATCAAAATGCTCCAGAACCTGTTGATTGGCGCGGTGGCTTTTGTCTTTGCCCTGGTTTTTGCCAGGCATGAAGGCCCTGGGACGCAAGTGGAATTGGATGATGGGGTTGAAGTAACCATCGGACAGCGGCCTAAAGTGAGCGAGATTTGGACTAGAATGCCGAAATTTGTAATCGGCTTTGTCCTAGCGTCCCTGGTGTTTTCGTTTGTGCTGATTCCGTGGCTGGGACAGGAGCGGGTAGATGGAATTGTATCGGTAACCAAGAACGTGAAAAACTGGCTCTTTACTCTAGCGTTTGTTTCCATCGGACTTGACTCCCGCTTCAGCGACATGGCGAAAATGGCTCGCGGCGGCAAGCCAGTGAAGCTGTATATAGTCGGTCAAACCTTTAATCTGGCAGCAACTATGATTGCAGCTTTAATTTTCTTTGGCGGCTATTTCTTCGCACCTCCAATTTAAAACAGGAAGAACAGACAACAACAAACCCTGGTGTGTCTTTTAACCAGGGTTTGCTTTCTTTTTCAGAGACCGCTTGTTCTGATTTTTCTGCTGCTTTGGCTTGCGAAATAGAGAAAGAATTAAAAACAAAGGTACAATCCCAAACACAAGCCCTATCCAGGCTGCAACTAAGACGTTGGCATATCTGCTGAGGTCGGCTTCGTGAGCCGGAATCAAGGCTAAAAAATAACTGGCAGCTGCGCAGGGAAATACCAAGCCTTTGCCGGTATTAAGTTTAAAGGTTTCACCCAGATGGTGACTGACAGCAAATAATCCGATCACGATCGAGGAATAAGTTGCAGCAATCCAGATGTTGTAGAAAAAGATATCGACCCGCTCAAAAAGCCCGAACGGCACCGGAATGTATTTGATCATCTCAAAAAGAGGATCGGTTAGTTTGGCGACTTGGTTGACGGACAAGCTGCCAAAGGCTAATGCCACCAGAATTCCAATAAAAACTGAGACAGCTAAAACTGACAGTACTGATGAGCGCACCAGCTTTTCAGGTTTGTCAAAATGAGGACCGATTACCAGCATGATTTCGATCCCCGCTAGAGCAAACATAGCTGTAAAGGTGGCGTAAGCCATAGTAGCAAAATCAGTCTGAAACAGGGGCAGAAACTCATTCGGATCAAAAATCGGGATAAAAAACGGCACCGCCAAAAGCGGCAGCGCAAAAAGATAAAGCAGGATCTGGCAGGCCCTGGCAATTGGCTGCAGCCCATTGCGGGCAAGCAGTGATGATGCAAACAGCATGGAAATCATAATCACTTCCAGAGGTGTGCGCTGCAAAAGAAAAAACTTGGTGACTTCAGAGAACATCCTTACCATGGTGGCTATCAAGGAGATCATAAAGACACCATACAGGAGGTTGAAGATAAACCCAGGGATTTTTCCAATCAAAAGGGTGCTGTAATCGGCAATACCCTGATTGGGAAAGCGGCGGACTAACACCGTAATCAAAACTGTTGCAAGGACCAAAATCGCTACACCGGCGATGAAAGCAATAATTCCATCGGCCCCGGCAGTTTTTGCTAACCGAGAAGGAAGCCCGATGGTGCCGACTCCCAGCATAATGTTGGTGATGATTACTGGAACTTCTTGCGCTAAAAGTCTATCCCTAGCTTTCATCTACTACCTCCTTTTCCACGATACCGGTTCTTCGGACTCGGAAAGTACTTTTAATATCGAATTTGGCCTGGGGGAAAATCACATCTTTCCACTCGTCCGCGTGCTCCTGCCAAAACTTCGGGTAATGGCGGTAAACCAGGCGATCAAAGCCAATCGGATCGGTTTTTAGATCTTGGAGCTTAGTAACCAAATGGTGGATTTCATTGATGATTAAATCATTTAACTTAGCTTCAATTTCCGGAATATTAAAGCTGGACGAGCCGGCAGCATTTTCGTAATAAACTTCAATGATATCGCCTTCTGACTTGACTTCGATTGTAAATGTCAGCTCATTGTCTTTGAGTTTCGGTTTTATCTCCGAGGAGGCGCTGCGGATCGCGTAAGCGTAGAGAATATCGTTGATATTGACAGCGATCAAACCACCGGAGATGTTGTTGTACAGGAATGCAACCGCGCGGGTTTCGTTTTCACCCAGCCAAGCAATCATTTTGTAATCTTTGATCAAAGCTCCTCCGGCAATCACGACTTCTGTGCCGGAAGTGCGTACCCGGGGAAGGACTGTATCGCCATTGTTTTCTAAGTTGCGCAGACTGTCTTGGAAGTTTTGTTTAACAACCCGGGCTGTATTGGTCAGGGTGTTCAACATCTGGTTCAGATAAACAGAAACCAATGGCTCTCGCGGATCCTTAGTTTCAAGTACCTGCCGGGCCTCGCCCTGGGAAATAAACAGGGTTAAGCGCCGATCAATGCGGGGATTGCGGTCAAAGAAATCCAGCAGCGGCCGGATGTCTTTTCTTGCGATATCCTCGCTGATGATAACCACTTGAGTATGGCCAAAAAACAGCTCGCGCCAGGTTCGGGACTCAAAGTGGGTTGCCATCTGAGCGACAGAAGTGCCTTCAGTAGCGAATAAAACGGAAGTAGGACCACTTCCGCCACTTTGCGTTGCAAAGCTCTGCAGAACAGGCACTTCAATGGTCATAACATGCCCTTCGCCTGAATCAGGCAGGTCAAAAGCTACCCCCATCACAAACGAGCGCTCATTGATATCCTTTGCATCCCAACATCCGGATAAAACCAAACCTAGGATAAGCATAAGTATTATCTGCAACCAGCGGTGTTTGATCATGAAGACCTTTTCCTTTTGCTTGTTTTTTGTTTGTTTTTGCCGAGACGGCTTTTCATCGGCTGCCGCGTTGAATCTTTAGTGTGGGTATAGCCGGGGCGTTTTTTCAGACTGTGCCACGGACTGCGCATCACCGAGTCTTTGAGATCCCAGGGACTGAAAGGTGCCCAGGGCGAGAGATAGCTGACGCCAAAGCTGGTAAGTGTAGCCAAGTGCCCTAAGAGGAGCAAGAGTCCCAGCGTGAGACCGTATAATCCCAAAAAGCTGGCAGCCAGCATCAAAAAGAAACGGGTGATGCGGAGCCCAAAACTTAAGGTGTAAGTGGGGATAATAAAGCCAGCAATGGCAGTCATAGCGACTACAATCACCATAAAAGGGCTGACAATGCCGGCGTTTACTGCCGCATCGCCGATGATCAAACCACCCACAATGCCGATGGTCTGTCCGATTGGTCCTGGCAGTCTAATTCCCGCTTCTCGCAGAAGTTCGAGGGAAAGCTCCATGATTAAAGCCTCAATGAACGCGGGGAAGGGGATGCCCTCGCGGCTCGCTGCTACAGACAGGGCCAGTTCGGTTGGGATCATCTCTGGGTGGTAAGCAACCAGCGAAATGTATAGAGAAGGGGTAACCAGAGCCACAAAAGAGGCCACGAACCGGATGATCCGGACAAAATTAGCGGCAGGCCACCTTACATAATAGTCCTCCGGAGACAGCATCAGCGTATTGAATGTGGCTGGTGCTAACAGGGCAAAGGGTGAGTTGTCCACCAAGATGGCAACCCGGCCCTCCACCAATCCGGCGGCAACCTCATCGGGCCGCTCTGTATCTTGAATTGTATTAAAAGGTGACCACCAGTCGTCTTCAATCATCTGCTCAATATATCCTGAGTCTAAAATTATGTCTAAATCAACGTTTTCTAGTCGCTTGCGCACCTCGTTGACCAGCTCATCATTGGCAACATCTTTGATATACGCGATCACAATGTCGTTTTGACCGCGATTGCCTATCTGAATCCGCTCAAAGGTTAGATTGGGATCTCTTAGACGCCTGCGGATCAGCATCATGTTGCGGTTGATCGCTTCGATAAAGCTGTCGCGAGGACCGCGGATTACACCCTCTGATTGAGGTGCATCGATCGCCCTGTGGAGCCAACCCTTCATATCGATGGAAATTGCGGTGTTAAATCCGTCAATAAATAACACCACTTCACCGATCATTACAGCCAAAACTACATCGTCAACCGTGTTTTTGTCTGATAGTTCGCTGTTGGTAAGGACGCTTTCTTTAATGAATGTAACTAAGTTTGCATCAAGCGGCTGATCATAATCGCGCACTTCGTGAAGAATTGGCTGCATAACAGCGTCAGTAACCATCTGCCCCGAGATCAATCCTTCAAAAAAGATGAGGGCGCAGGAAATATCCCTGCCGCTCGGTATGGTGAGATTGAATTCCCTGACTTTCAAATCGGCGCTGTTGTTCAGTTCTTCTTTAATTGTTTGGACATTATGGTGCACACGCTTTGATAGTTTCAAAAAAACCGCCTCGCTCTCTAAACAGTTTTTGTCGAAAGCAAGGCGGTTATTCATTATTTAGGAGTATAAAGTTTACTCAGCAATGGTATACTGTAGGCGTCCAAACCCGGCAAAGGAGCTTGTCCAGTAGCTGCCGTCTAATAATGCATTGGTTAAAATAACTTTGCCGGCGTTGGCTGATGCGGTTATAAAGTAAATAACCCTGCCTTTAATCTCAGAGAAGATGGCTGCCCCGCTGATATTTCCAGAAGCACTTTTAAAGAAAATCAGATCTCCGGGAACCAGCTCTTCTTGGCTGATAGGCTTGATATTGTAGTTTGCCAAAATGCTGCTGGTTGCATCAGCCACCGTGGTAGATTGGCTGCCATCAAAATAAAATCTGATATTGGGAATAACATGCCGGTAGGCATTGACCACTAAAGCTGAAGCGTCAACCCCGATCTCCTCACCGGGTGTTAAGCCCGCCTCTAACTTCGCCAAATATGTTTCTAAACTCATGCGGCCGCCGTACAGATAGGCGACTTCATGCTCAACATATTTTAATGCGTAATTATGGGCTTGATTTGCTTGTTCAGTTGTGGTAAGATACATATTGCCGGCGGCAGCTTGAGCGCTGACCGCAAGGATGATGAGTATTGCTGCTATACTTTTCCCAGCGATATTCATTGTTCAACCCCCCTCAATTAGACTGAATTCGATCAGTTTAATTATAGCTGATGGGTGGCGAACAGGCAACAAAGATATAGGTTTTGGAAAAGCCAAAAGAAATTTGCAAAAAACGATTGACAAGAAACCATCTTGCTGGTATAATCTAAAATTGTCCGGGGAAATTTCCGCCACAATCGTGGGCGAATAGCTCAGCTGGGAGAGCACCTGCCTTACAAGCAGGGGGTCACAGGTTCGAGCCCTGTTTCGCCCACCATTTATTTCTGCGGTAGTAGCTCAATTGGTAGAGCATCGCGTTGCCATCGCGAAGGTTGCGAGTTCGAGTCTCGTCTGCCGCTCCATGAATGTCGTGGAACCGTGGTGTAGATGGTCAACACGCCGGCCTGTCACGCCGGAGATCGCGGGTTCGAGTCCCGTCGGTTCCGCCATCAATGGGGTGTCGCCAAGCGGTAAGGCACAGGACTTTGACTCCTGCATTCCCTGGTTCGAATCCAGGCACCCCAGCCATGTGCCCAGATAGCTCAGTCGGTAGAGCAGAGGACTGAAAATCCTCGTGTCGCTGGTTCGATTCCGGCTCTGGGCACCACTCGACAACTTGGGGTTCCTTAGCTCAGTTGGTTAGAGTGCTGCCTTGACATGGCAGAGGCCGCTGGTTCGAATCCAGCAGGAACCACCATTTTTCTGATTGTGAAAGTGTGTGTCCACCTTTCGCATCAGATACCGAGGCAGCAGTCGTTGCCTTATTCACACTAAACATGCCCCCATCGTCTAGCGGCCTAGGACACCGCCCTTTCACGGCGAAGGCACCGGTTCAAATCCGGTTGGGGGTGCCATTTTTATTAGTGGGGATATAGCTCAGTTGGGAGAGCGCTTGAATGGCATTCAAGAGGTCAGGGGTTCGACTCCCCTTATCTCCACCATATTTAGGCACGAAGAGACCGATAAAAAGGTCTCTTTTTTTATATAAAGACATAGTATCAATACGTCACCGCTGTTCATCGAAGATAGAGGTTTCTCATAAATTTATGATTGATCATATGTATAATGCGGTAAAGCACTGCGCAGGGAGGAGAACAGACAGTGAGCAGGCGTGTGCGGTATACTCTGGTTACAGTGTTACTGCTGCTGGTTGTTCTAACAGCAGCCGGTTATTTCATGTTCGGTGACCAGATTCAGGCTGTTAATTCCATCAGGGAAATCGCTGACGGGGTTTTCTATCTGGAATACCGGGGCGATTACGGGGTTGCAGATTTCCTCGAACAGGGAGGAGCGGCCAGTGATGCGGAACTGACTGCGTTCTTAACCAAGTTCTTCACCAAGGGACTGTAT
>DURM01000056.1 GCA_012837335.1 Bacillota bacterium | reverse complement strand
CCTTATGGACTGATAATCGGCCATTTGATCCTAACTATAAGTGGACAGCCGGTTCTACTAATTAGTGTGGAATTACTATGTGGTTGTCAAAGTGCACAATAACTATTGACTATTCATAGCACGTCTCAATTAGTTAAGTGGTGAAGCTGATCTGATCCTCACAAACCTCCTTCCTAAAAAGAATAAAGACCAGGTTCGTAGCTTCGCTGAGGCAGCTCTGAACCTGGTCTATCTCAAGGCAACTCCTTCGTTTCCCCTCGATCTACCTATTTTGTTTTGGGGCTATCTTGGGTTACCGGGTGGTCCATAACCATTACATGCATCCAGAAATCTTGTTCCGCTTCGACTAAAAATGATTGATGGATCACCTTCGCGCTGAGGAGCTTTTCAATATAGGGAACATTATCGCGGGCATGGAGTTTAGCCACATGCATTCGCGCCGCATTCACAATGTCTTTGCCTGGCAATGTTTTCAACAGGTATCTTTCCGGCTCGGTTAGAAAACCTTCTCCCCTAATAACTATAATATCTTCCCAAATAGTAACTCGGGTATGGTCCACCCCTTTTCCCAGTTTCTCTTTGAAATATTTCTCGATGTAAATCTTCAGCTCGTGCTGTTTTTTTCTTCGTGCCCGCTCATCAAATTTTTCGTGGCTCTGCAGCCTTGCCACTGCTGACATTTGTCTTTCTCCTTCCCGCCAGTGCCTCGCCATGGCTTTGAGGTGAATTTGCGAAGAAAAATAAAACCAGTATTTAAAGCTGAACGCGTCAGGAGCTTCAAACACTGGTTATTTATCGAGCAACCATACTGGTGTCTCTTTAAACCACCAAACGTGAAATAGTTTGTGTTTATTTTATCATAGTCCAAATTGTCTCGGTTGTCAATATCAAATGGGTTAGATGTAAAAGAATTGTTAGTTAATTCAGAAGGAGATCTCTTAACTCATCTATTGATGCGGCAATGGCTGTCGGCTCATGAACTTCGATTTCTGTAAACTCGCCATAACCATAGGTAACACCAATTACATCAATGCCGTTGGCCTTTGCGCCGATAATATCATATTTGCGGTCACCAACCATTACTTTTTCATGGGATTCGCCTCCAAGGCGCTCGATAGCAGTGGCGATTAGCTCGGCTTTGTTGGTACGCCTGCCATCCAAATAGCTGCCCACTACCAGATCCTTACGGAAAAAGTGATCAATTTCAAAGTATGCTAAAACCTGATGGGCATAAATCTCCGGTTTCGTAGTGGCCACAGCAAGACTCTTACCGGCTTTGGTCAGATCTTCAAGAAGCTCGGGAATGCCGGGATAAATCACATTTTGCAGTACTCCGTGGTCGTGGAAGTACGCCCGATAAATGCGGATTGCTTCTTTGGTTTTCTCTTCATCAAAGTTATAGAATTCCTGGAAGGAGTCTGCGAGTGGGGGACCGATGAACTTTCTCAGCACCTGAGGGTCACCATCAATACCGAACTGCTTCAGCGCGTATTTTAAGGAGTTAATTATGCCTTCTCCAGGGTCACTTAAGGTTCCGTCAAGATCAAACAAGATGTACTTGTATTCCTTCATGAAATCCTCCTATAAGTTATACTGTTCTAATATGCATATTATACTTAATTTGGTTGCGAATCAACCCTTCCCCTAAGCTTAATAATCTGATAGAATACAAATAGAAGATAAATCCTAATCTTCCCACCTACGGCGGATTAGGATTATTATAAAGCTGTGTTTGTGAAAAAAAGAGCAAGTTTATTTACAGCAGGTGTATTTGAAGGGAGAATCTCAGTGAAGCTGGCTGATATCATTCCGTTAATCGAACTGGAACCATTAGTGATTATTGATGCTCCGGATTATGAAATTGATACAGTCTGCGGCTGCGATTTAATGAGCGACGTTCTGGCATTTTCGCAAGAAAAGACCATGCTCCTTACGGGATTGACAAATCCCCAGGTAATTCGCACTGCAGAGATGACAGACCTCAAGTTTATTATCTTTGTCCGCGGCAAAAGACCGCCTCAGGAAACCATTGATTTGGCGCAAGAGAAGGGAATCAATCTCTATCTGTCGCCGCTGTCAATGTTTGAGTGCTGTGGGCGGCTGTATGAGGCGGGATTAGGTTCGGAAACAATGCGCAGTATTATGTAGGCGCGGAGGGATCAAATGCAGGAGCAGGTTCTTTTACAGAGCAAAATTGCAAAAGGGGATTTTGCCCGCGGCGGTGAGACCTCGAGCCGATTGAAAGATATCCTGAGGAAACTGGGTATTCGCTCGGACATCAGCCGGAGGGTCACGATTGTCACTTACGAAATGGAGATGAACATCATCATCCACTCGCTGGGAGGAGAAATAACCGTCTCTATTTCCTCCGAGCAGATTAAAGTGACAGCAGAGGACCAAGGTCCAGGAATTGAGGATTTGGAGAAGGCATTTCAGCCGGGCTATTCAACCGCCGATGATTACGTCCGGGATATGGGTTTTGGTGCCGGAATGGGCTTAAACAATATCCAGCACTACTCAGATCAGCTTGATGTTGAAACCGGCAAAGGCAGAAGTACCAAGTTTACCGCTATTATTAATTTATAATTTGGATGACTGCGGAACCGATGGGAGTGAAGCGCATGAAGAAACACTCAGTGCTTTTAAAGGAAGAACTATGCGAAGGGTGTACTAACTGTGTAAAAAACTGCCCTACTAAAGCAATCAGGGTGCGCAACGGTAAAGCCCGAATTCGGGACGAACTCTGCATTGACTGCGCTGAGTGCATAAGGATCTGCGCATATCATGCGAAATACTCGCTTACCGCAGGAATTGCAGATGTATCCGATTATCAGTATCCCATCGCGCTGATTCCGCCTAGTTTCTACGGCCAGTTTAAAGGAATTGATCCAGCCAAGATTAAAAATGCGGTTTATAGGCTCGGCTTCAAGGAAGTAATGGATGTGTCACTGGCTGCCGAAGCTTTGAGCAGAAAAACATCGGAATTTTTAGCTGCTAACCCTGGCGTTTTTATTTCTTCCTCTTGTCCGGTGGTAGTTAGGCTGATTAAAATTCTCTACCCTGAGCTTACCGAGCATTTGATTCCTTTTAAGGCTCCAGTTGATGCCATGGCAGAAAAGGCACGCAGCGATGCGGCTGCTAAAGGTGTTGAGCCTGATGAGATCGGTGTCTTTTTGATTACCCCCTGTCCCGGCAAAAATACTACCACCTTTGATCCGGTTGGCATTGAAAAAAGCCCCATTGATAAGACAATAGCCGTATCTCAGGTATATCAAGCGGTGCTCGCGGTTTTGGATAAGTGTCAAGATTTGGATGAGGAAAACCTTCCAGTCCCATATTTGGGTTTAGGGTGGGGTCAAAGCGGCGGCGAGGTCAAGCTTCTCAATGATCCAATCCAAAAGCGCAGTTTATCTGTTTCGGGCATCCACCGAGTCAAGGCTCTCTTAAATGAGCTTTCCCGCAATAATATTAAAGGCGTTAAGTACTTTGAACTGGCAGCCTGCGAGTACGGCTGTGTCGGCGGAGTTTTTAATGTTGTTAATCCATTTCAAGCCCGCTATGATCTGCGCCGACTGCGTGCGCAAGGGGAGCAGATGGTCCCGCAGGATGATGGCCGCTATCACTTTAAGCTCCCGGGAAAATTTGAACCGCTGCAGATCGGGCAGCTGGACAGCAATTTAAAGAGAGCTATGGAGAAATTGTCTCAGCTGGAGCAGGAGATAACTGTGTTACCGGGCTTGGACTGCGCTGCCTGCGGTGCTCCCGACTGCAAAACTCTAGCCGAAGACATTGTCACTGGGTTGGCGAGTCGGAGCGATTGTGTCTTTCTGCTGAGGAAACAGATGGGAGATTTAGCAGAAAAACTATCTGAATTGATTCATGAACTGCCTCCGGTGATGAAAAACCGCAATAAGCATGGTAAGGATAGGTGATCAGAGCAGTGAAAGTAAAAGATTTGGTTGACCAGCTCGGTTTGGAAGTGGTTTCTGGAATATTCGATAAGGATATTTCAGGAGTATATGTGGGGGATCTTCTCAGTAATGCGATGGCCAAAGCTCAAGCTGATAACCTGTGGATCACAATTCAGGGACACCAGAATGTTGTGGCTGTGGCCAGTTTAACGGATTTGGCTGCCGTAATTGTTGTAGAGAATTTTGAAATCGAAGCCGCTTCAGTGAAAAGAGCAGAGGAAAAGGAAGTAAATATTTTGCGGACACCCCTGACAGCGTATGAACTGAGCCGCAAGCTGATCGAGTTAGGGCTCTAGCCGGAAGTGGAGGCTGGTCAATGGAACCAAAACGCGGTTTAAGGTGCGATCTGCATATCCACAGCTGTTTATCGCCCTGCGCTCATATCTTAATGACTCCCGGTAATATTATCAAACAGGCGCTTAAGATTGGTTTAGATTGTATCGCCATTACTGATCATAACTCGGCTGGGAATATCCGGGTCGCTCTGGAATTAGCAGCGAAAAGCGGGCTCAAATTGATTCCGGGCATGGAAGTTGAGACCCGAGAGGAAGTGCATCTGCTCTGCTATTTTTCAGAGCTTGATGCCTTGTTTGAGTGGGAAAGCATCATCAAACCGCGCCTGCCTCATCTGCCGAACACTGAAGAACTCTTCGGATATCAGCTGCTCACGGATCTCAATGATCAGTATACTGCTAAAGAAGAACAGCTGCTGGCAGCAGCTGCGGATATTTCATTGACAGAAGCTGTGAAAACAATCACTGAACTTGGTGGTCTGGCAGTTCCGGCCCATGTTGATCGTCCTGTAAACAGTATTCTGACGCAGCTGGGTTTTATCCCACCTGGTGCTGGTATTAAGGTAATCGAAATCTCGCAGAACAGCGAGCCTGAAGTTTTTATGAATGCTCGTCCTGAACTGCGGCAGTACCAGTGGATGCAGGGTTCAGACAGCCATTATCTGGACTCTATTAGGGGTTTTGCTGTAGATGAAGCGATCCTGAAAATGCTGTCAGCAACATTGTGATGGAAATATCAAATTATCCTATTGACAAATAGAATGCCCCTAAGTATAATGAAGTAAAAGTATGTGAATTCACTAACAATCCCTGCTCACCGGGGGTTAATTTTATGTAAGGCTATGTTAAAATAATCACAATATAGTTAAGAGAAATAGAAAGGATGGGGAGCAAATGGCTTGCGTGTGTGGTCATGGAAAAGAAAGTTATGAAAAGTATCTCGCACCCTTAAAAGAGATCTTGAGTAGTTACGCTCCTGAGCAGCATAATTTGATTCCGATTCTCCAGGAAGCACAAGATCAGTATGGGTATCTTCCGCAAGACATATTAAGTGAAATCGCAGCAAACCTTGGACTGCCCTTAGCCAAAGTGTATGGAGTTGTGACTTTTTACACTCAGTTTCATCTTAAGCCGCGGGGCAAGAATATTATCAGGGTCTGCACCGGTACAGCTTGTCACGTAAGGGGCGGAGCTGAAGTTCTGAAAGCGATTGAAAAAGAATTGGATATTAAGAGTGGCGGCACAACAGATGATCTGGAGTTTACCTTAGAGACTGTAGCCTGCATTGGTGCCTGCGGACTGGCACCGGTAATCATGATTAATGACGATACTCACGGCCGGCTTACTCCTGAAAGTGTATCTGCTGTTCTGGAGCAGTACAAGGGCCGTACAATAGCTGCTGAAGCAGAACATGCCGACAGCAAGGCGACAGTTACCCAATAGCGAACGATTTGAGGTTGAGGTAAATATATGAGAGAGTTGTCCCTGCATATCCTGGATATCGCGCAGAATTCAATCGCTGCTTCTGCTTCTTTAGTCGGCATCAGCATCGATGAAAAACCAGCGGAGGACTTATTACGGATTATAATTACTGATAATGGTCGCGGCATTCCCCAAAGTATGCTGAAGCAGATAACTGATCCTTTTTATACGACGAGAAAGACCCGGGAAGTAGGACTGGGCCTTTCCCTTTTTGCCCAGGCTGCTCAAAGGGCCGGCGGAGACCTTGTTGTAAAGTCCACGGTCGGAGTAGGCACAGAGGTTACGGCAACTTTCATCTACCATCATTTGGATCGGGCGCCAATCGGCGATATAGCAGGAACACTCCATGGATTGATTCTTATGAATCCCGAGATTGACATTATCTATCAGCACACGTATGAGGATAGCATCTTTACCCTCGACACCAGAGATATAAAAGCTGAACTAGGTGGAGTTCCCATTAACCACCAAGCAGTTACAATGTGGTTGAGAAAATTCATAACCCAAGGATTAGAAGACCTTTATGGAGGTGAGTGATCTGTGAAATCACTAGAGGAATTGAGACAGTTAAGGGCAGAATTAGAAAAGGAAATATCTGCGCGCAACAGCTCCGGAAAACCAAAGATCGTCATCGGCATGGGCACATGTGGAATCGCTGCCGGTGCCAGAGATGTTCTCCAAGCTGTTCTTAAAGAGCTAGAAAAACGCAATTTAGATGTTATCACAACTCAAACCGGATGCATCGGCATGTGCGAGCAGGAACCTTTGATGGATGTTCAGCTGCCGGGCAAAGAACGCATCACCTACGGTAAATTAACCGCAAAAGATGCAGAGCGCATTATTGTTGAGCATATCATCAATGGCAATATAGTTGAAGACTTAGCCATTGCTCGTCATGAGGAAGGAGGAATATAGTCGTGAATCCAAAATTTTACCGCTCTCATGTCTTAATATGTACAGGAACAGGCTGTGTTTCCTCCGGTGCAGATAATATCAAGAATAGATTTGCAGCAAAGCTAGAGGAATCAGGCTTAGAAACTGAAGTTAAACTTGTCGAAACAGGATGTCACGGTTTCTGTGAAAAGGGTCCGATTGTAATTGTTTATCCGGAAGGGGTTTTCTACTGTCAGGTTAAAGCTGACGATATTGATGAGATCGTAGAAGAGCACCTCCTCAAGGGCAGAATAGTTGATAGATTGCTGTACACACAGCTGGGGACTGAAACCAAAATCCCAGCTTACAGTGAGATTGATTTCTATAAAAAGCAGCATCGAGTTGTGCTTGCAAACTGCGGTCGAATTAACCCAGAAAGCATCAAAGAGTACATCGCAGTTGGCGGTTATGAAGCCTGCGGTAAGGCATTAACTGAAATGACACCGGAAGAGGTTGTCGCTGAGGTTAAGGAGTCCGGTCTCCGCGGCCGCGGCGGCGCAGGTTTCCCAACTGGGCTGAAATGGGAGTTAACTAGAAAAACTCCAGGTGATAAAAAATACGTGATCTGTAATGCTGACGAAGGCGATCCCGGCGCTTTTATGGACCGGAGTCTGCTTGAGGGCGATCCCCATCGCATTATCGAAGGTATGATCATCGCTGGTTACGCCATCGGCGCTGACGAAGGTTATATCTATGTCCGGGCAGAGTATCCCCTAGCAATTCGCCGTTTAGAGATTGCTCTTGCTCAAGCCAGAGAGTACGGATTCTTGGGTAAGGATATCTTTGGCAGCGGTTTTAATTTCGAACTGAAAATTAAGAAAGGTGCCGGTGCTTTTGTGTGCGGTGAAGAAACCGCTCTGATGGCTTCAATTGAAGGCAAACGCGGCATGCCCCGCCCGAAACCGCCGTTTCCATCTGTATCCGGACTTTGGGGTAAACCAACGAATATCAACAACGTTGAAACTTTTGGTAACGTGCCCGAGATTATTCGTCGCGGTGCGGAAGCATTTAAGGGGATCGGAACTGAAACCTCAACCGGTACCAAAGTCTTTGCCTTAACCGGTAAGATCAACAACACCGGCTTGGTAGAAGTCCCAATGGGAATGAGCTTGAAAGAGATTATTTTCGACATCGGCGGGGGAGTAAGTAACGGTGCCGAACTGAAGGCTGTCCAGATCGGTGGACCTTCCGGTGGATGTATTCCCGCTGACCTGTTAGACCTGCCGATTGATTATGAATCGCTGCATCAAGCAGGAGCCATGATGGGCTCGGGCGGAATGGTTGTAATGGATAACAGCACCTGTATGGTGGATGTTGCCCGTTTCTTCCTCCAATTTACCCAGAGTGAATCATGCGGTAAGTGCACTCCTTGTCGCGAAGGAACTAAACGGATGCTGGAGATTTTAGACCGCATCTGTTCCGGTGAGGGCAGGGAAGGCGATATCGAACTTCTAGAAGAGTTGGGTGAGCATATTGTGAGCACTTCCCTCTGTCAATTGGGAGGTTCGGCTCCGAACCCTGTACTCAGTACACTTAAGTATTTCCGGGAAGAGTATGAAGCCCATATCAGGGACAAGCGCTGTCCTGCTAATGTCTGTGCTGGCATGAGCGCAGCTTATGTAATTGATGAGGGCAAATGTATCGGATGCACAGCTTGCGTAAGGGTTTGCCCGACCGGAGCAATCACCGGTGAACGCAAGAAACCGCATTCGATCAATCCTCAGCTTTGCATCAGCTGTGGAGCCTGTGCCGACAAATGCCCGGTCAAGGCAATTGCCCAGGGTTAAAAAGCAGGATTAGAAAGGAGTGTCGGTTGATGAGCAAGATCACCTTAACAATAGATGACCAAGTTGTAGAGGTCGAAGCGGGTACTACCATATTAGAAGCAGCTCGCCAAGTTGGGATTTCAATTCCTACCTTATGCTATCATCCTGATTTATCTCTGCACGGCTCCTGCCGTGTGTGCGTAGTCGAGGATATGAACACCCACCGGCTGCTGGCTTCATGTGTAGCGCCTGCTAATGATGGAATGAAAATCAGCACTCGCAGTGCAGCAGCCCGCAAGGCTCGGAAAATGAATGTTGAACTTCTGTTAGCTAATCATCCAAACGACTGCCTTGGCTGCGATCGCAGTGGCAGCTGCGAACTGCAGGACTTAACTTATAATCTCGGTATTACGCGGGAATCCGTCGAGAGATTTGATGGCGAAAAACGCAATTTGGAGCTTGATACACAGGGCGTTGCCTTAAAGCGCGATCCGAATAAATGCATTCTGTGCGGACGCTGCGTTAGGGTCTGCGAAGAAATTCAAGGCCTCGGTACTCTGGAGTTCACCGGCCGCGGTTTTGATTCGATTGTAACTACTGCTTTTGATCTGCCTCAAAGTGAAGTCAACTGCTCTAAATGCGGACAGTGCGCTGCTGTCTGTCCGGTTGGTGCTATCACTGAGGTTAACGATATTGATAGAGTCTGGGACGCGCTGGCAGATCCAGACAAGCATGTTGTAGTACAGACAGCTCCTACAATTCAAGTCAGCATTGGTGAGGAGTTTGGACTGGAACCGGGCACAGTTGTAACCGGTAAGCTGATTGCAGCTCTAAGACGCCTAGGTTTCAATAAAGTGTTCTCTACTGAGTTCACAGCTGACCTAACTATCCTGGAAGAGGGAAATGAGTTTATCAGTAGAATTAAGGGCAATAAAAACCTGCCCCATATTACATCCTGCTGTCCCGGCTGGGTGAAATATGCTGAGCAAAACTACTCAGATCTGCTCGATAACTTATCGACAGCTAAGTCTCCTCAGCAGATGTTCTCGACTATTACTAAAACTTACTATGCTGAGCAGACTAAGATTGATCCAAAGAATATCTTTACAGTATCGATCATGCCCTGTACGGCCAAGAAATTCGAGAGGGCACGTGAAGAACACCGCGACAGCGGATTCCAAGATACTGACGCAGTTCTCACCACCCGTGAGCTGGCTCGGATGATTAAAGAAGCCGGGATCGATTTCGTCAATTTAAAAGATGAAGAATATGATCAAATCATGGGTCACGCTACCGGTGCTGGCACCATCTTCGGTACAACCGGCGGTGTTACTGAAGCTGCTTTAAGAACTGTTAAAGAAGTGCTGACTGGTGAACCCTTGGAGAAACTGAATTTAGGAATCATGGGTGTCAGAGAAGCAGAAGTAGAAATTGGCGACCGCATCTATAAGATTGGTATTGTAAGCGGCTTAGCCAACGCAGCTAAAGTGCTGGATGAGGTGAGAGCAGGCAAGTGTGAATACGACTGGATTGAGGTCATGGCCTGCCCGCATGGTTGTGTAGGTGGCGGCGGACAGCCGATCCCCTCAACGCTGGAGACTAAGCAAAAACGCGCTCAAGGTCTGGCCAGCATTGATAAAACCAATACAATTCGCAAGTCCCACGAAAACCCGGATGTTATCAAGCTGTACGAGGAATATTTGGGTGAACCGCTGGGCGGCAAATCACATCATCTCCTGCATACAACGTATCGGAAACGCTAAACTTGAATTAACTGTGAGCAGCGGCAGGGCGAATGGAGGTTCTAACAATGAAAAAACAAATAGTGCCGATCTATGTGTTATCAGTTCTGGTGGTTCTATTCGGTGTAAGCTTTACTGTCGGTGGCGAGGTAGAAACGATTAAGATTCAGACCCCACCGACAGTGGGCGCCCTGCCCTTGTTCTGGATGCAGGAGCAGGGAGTAGCGGCTGACCTTTTTAAATTGGATCTAACAGTTTCCCCTGATCACCAGCGGGGATTAGCGCTGCTTTCTCAGAAGGATATTGAAATGCTGGTGACAGGAGTCAATGTAGGCGCCAAAGCTTATAACAAAGGGATCGATGTAAGGTTAGTGAATACTAATATTTGGGGGATCGATTATCTATTAACCAGCGGTTTTAAAGCTGAAAGCTGGTCCGATCTGAAAGGCAAGACCTTAAGCCTGCCCCTCATGGGCGGCCCCCTCGACTTTTTAGCAAGATACTTTTTGATCCATAATGGTGTCGATCCTGATGATGTTGAGTATGTTTATGCGCCGTCTGCCAACGCGGCAAAAAGCTTCCAACTAGGACAGCTCGATGCCATCGTTCTTCCTGAGCCAATGGTTACCATCACTCTCAATAATTATGATCAAGCGGTGCTGTCATTCGATCTTCAGGAAGAATGGGCTAAGCTCCACGACGGCGATAACCGGATTCCTTTTGTGGGCTTGTTTGTCAGGGGAGACTTTGCTCAGGATAATCCTGAGCTGATCGATGCTTTAAGTGCTTACTATCAGCAGGGGGTAGAATGGGTTAAAGCTAATCCAGCTGAGGCTGCCAAATTAGCGGAAAAGCACTTTGGTCAGCCAGCGGCAGTTGTGCAGAAATCATTCTCCCGGATCAACCTTAACGTTTACCCTGATGACGAGGCGCAGGGCTTGATCGAAGTTTATTTTAATGCTATCATGGAACTCTATCCAGAGATGATAGGTGGTAAGCTTCCCGATGAGCAATTCTACTTCCAATAAATTAAATCAAGCACTTAAGAAAGCCCTAATAAGCACTACTGGTATCTTGGTAGTGCTTATTTTGTGGCATACTTTATCCAAAAAGTATCATCCGCTGATCCTGCCGTCACCACAGGCAACTTGGACTGCCCTTATCAAGCTGTGGGATTCGGGGCAGCTGTGGATAAATATTGTAATAACCTTCCGCAGAACCTTTGTGGGTTACGCGGCTGCCCTTGGTTTTGGACTGATCACAGCTCTTATTCTTAAAGCAAGCCGTTTGCTGCAGGATCTGCTGCGGCCGATTATTACAGTAATCCAGATCATTCCCCCGGTGATTTGGGTAGTTTTGGCGGTAATCTGGTTTGGTATCTCAGCGGATTTGACTCCGGTGTTTTTAATCTTCATTGTGACTTTCCCGATTGTTTTTATCAACATCTTCTCGGGGCTGGAAAGTATTGATTTAAAGCTGGTAGAAATGGCTGTCTTTTATCGGTGTTCTAAGACCAAAGTAATTACAGAGATTTATTTCCCGGCATTGGTTCCCCACTTAGTTTCAGCAGTGAGTCTGGGTTTGTCTTTTGCTTGGAAGTCCACAATTTTTGCCGAGTTTGTAGGCAGCTCAAGCGGAATTGGCTTTGCACTCAGCATGGCTAACGCTAATCTGGAAACCGAGAAACTTTTTGCCTGGACAATTGTCTTGATTCTGATGATGCTGGTGTTTGAGTATGGTTTTTTGGTACCTTTAAACAAAAGAGTAACAAGGTGGAAGCAGCATGAATAAAAAGGCAGTATTGGAGCTTCGCAGTGTTTATAAGAGGTTTACAACCAGCGGAAATGAACTGAAGGTGCTGGAGAATATTTCACTATCCATCTATGCCGGTGAAATCGTCGCTTTAGTTGGTCCTTCCGGCTGCGGGAAAACTACCCTGCTCAATATAGCGGCAGATCTGCTGAAGCCCAATCAAGGGGATGTAGTCCAGCGGCAGAACTTAAGAACAGCTTATATCTTCCAAGAACCAAGACTGCTGCCGTGGAAAACGGCTGAAGCTAACATCAGCTTTGTACAGGATAGTTTCCTGCCACCAGAAGAAGCGGCGGTAGTTCGAGCCGATCTCTTGAGAAAAACTGGTCTAGCGCCATTCAGAGATGCCTTTCCAGCACAGCTAAGTGGCGGTATGAAGCAGAGGTTGGAGATTATCAGGGCGCTGTCAGTCAAACCTGAACTGCTTTTGATGGATGAACCGTTCAAGTCTTTAGATATTGATTTAAAATACCAGCTGCAGGAGCTGATTCTAGAGCAGCACGCCCAGGATCAGTTTGCGGTTCTTTTTATAACCCACGATCCGGAAGAAGCGGTAATGATGGCGGATCGGGTAATTCTGCTTACAGATAAACCAGCGCGAATTCATCGAGAAATAACCATCGAACAGCGGCGGCAGGAACGGAGCTTAAAAGATCAGAAAATTTATCACAAGTTGGAGGAAATCTTAGGATTTCTGCTTAAGAAAGATATTCAGCAGGCTTATTAAGGGGAGGGAACCTCTGATTATGACTAACAGAACCCAATGGGAGTACAAGACGCTTGAGTTTGACAGCAAAGGCTTTTCCGGTGGACTGGTTGATTTAACCAAACTTGATGAGTCGTTTAATTCTGCGGGAAGAGATGGGTGGGAGCTGGTCAATGTTTTTGCTACCACTCAGGCATATGGTTCAAGCCGAAAAGTGGTCGCTGTATTTAAAAGACCGCGTTAGAAAGGGAAACTAGGCTTGGGAGGCAGAGGATGAACCGTTCAAGGCAAATGCTTTATGTGATCTATGGAGACAACCCTTATGAAATGATTAATCAAGTTCTATCTGAGATTAAAATCGAAGATCTGATCGATCGCAATGCCCGCATCGGGATCAAACCTAATCTGGTGGTGGCAAAACCTGCCAGTTCCGGCGCAACTACCTCGGAGAAACTCTGCGAGGCAGTGATCGCATATCTTAAGGATCATGGATTTAATAACATCGTTATTCTAGAAGGTTCATGGATTGGCGACAGCACTGCTCGCGCGTTTAAGGTGTGCGGATACACTCAGCTTTCTGAAAAGTATGGCGTACCATTAATTGATCTGCAGCGAGATACCTATTCACCTGTGACTGTTGCTGGTATCAAGATTGATATCTGCGATGCAGTTAGGGATGTGGACTATTTAATTAACATGCCTGTTCTAAAAGGACACTGCCAAACCAAGATTACGTGCGCGCTTAAAAACCTAAAAGGATGCATCCCGAATTCGGAGAAGCGCCGTTTTCACCGCCTGGGGCTGCACCAGCCAATTGCGCTGCTGAATAAAGCGCTTAAAACTGATTTGGTTATCGTTGATGGTTTAGTCGGAGATTTAGATTTCGAAGAAGGCGGCAATCCGGTGCAGATGGATCGGATTATCGTGGGGACTGACCCAGTGTTGGTGGACTCCTACGCCGCAGAGCTACTGGGCTACAGCCCAGATGAAATTGACTACATCACCATGGCAGAAGAACTTGGGGTTGGCAGGCGCCTTGAAAACAGGGCGCAGGTCGTAGAGCTGAATTCTCACCAGCATACCAAACGGATTCCCCATTCCCGGGAGGTAGCGAAATTAGCCCAATATATTGATGAGCGAGATGCCTGCTCAGCCTGCTATGGGAGTGCCATTCACGCACTGGCGAGATTGGATGAGCAGGGACTGTTAAATCATCTTGATCGAAGGCTGGTTATTGGACAGGGCTATAAAGGCATGAAAGGCGATTCAGCCGTGGGGATCGGCAGCTGTACCCGTGGGTTTGCCCGCCATATTGATGGCTGTCCTCCAACAGCAAAATCGATAATAGCAATGTTAAAAGATACATTTTGATTGGACTAGAACTGCTGGAACTATCGTTTCCGCAGTTTTTATTTTACCAAAGTTTGTGATGGGTTTTAGCTGAGAGCACCAATAGAGCAGTAAATGTGGTATCATATAAAATAACAATTGCAGATCAGGAGAGTGAAAATGGATTTAGCAAGATTTCCAGTAACTGAGTCGCTGCACGGCAGCTGGCGCTTTGCATTAGATAAGGACGATGTTGGAGTTGAACAAAAGTGGTACAGCATGAGGCTGGGAGACACCATTGTGCTCCCCGGCATCCTGCAGGAGCAGGGCTATGGTGATGAGGTTACCGCAGGGACCGAGTGGGCAAGCAGTCTCCACGATCCATTATGGTATCTGCGGGATGAATATATCAAGTATGCTCAGCCCGGGAATATAAAAGTTCCTTTTTGGCTGCAGCCAAAGAAGCACTACCGAGGCGCTGCCTGGTATCAACGAGATATTGTAGTTCCTGAAAGTTGGCGGGGATCAAGAATATCATTAACACTGGAGCGAGTTAATTGGGTATCTTCAGTTTGGTTGGATGATCGAGAGCTTGGATCGAGCAACAGCTTGTCTGTACCCCACTACTACGATCTTGGTGTGGTGGAGCCGGGAACTTATACTCTAACAATTCGAGTGGATAATCGGCTGCAGATGGATGTTCGTCCCGATGGTCACAGTATGACTGATTCCATCGGCAGTACCTGGAACGGCATTATTGGCCGAATTGATCTGACTGCATCCAGTCCGGTGTGGATTAAGCAGGCGGATGTATATCCTGATATCAAGACGAAATCAGCGCTGGTACAGGTAGAGATCGGGAACAGTACAGGAAAAAGCGGTCAAGGAAAGCTGGTCTGTGGAGAGACTAGCCAGCCGATAAGGTGGGATGAATCAGGCGGCAGATTCGAGGTTTTGGTTAGCTTAGGCGATAACGCAGAGCTGTGGGATGAGTTTAATCCAAAACTCCATCAGTTTGTTTTGGAACTGCAGGGCGAAAGTATCTATGATGCCTGCAGTCTGACCATTGGCATCCGGGAACTTCGGACTGAGGGTACTCAGTTTGTACTTAACAACAGACCGGTTCATTTTAGGGGAACGCATGATGCGGGAGCATTTCCCCTCACGGGTTACCCTGCCATGGATGTGGAGGCATGGAAGCAAATTTTTCAAGTCTGCAAAGACCATGGACTCAACCATGTCCGGTATCATTCGTTTTGTCCGCCGAAGGCAGCCTTTATTGCCGCTGATCAGATCGGCATCTACCTTCAGGTTGAGTGTTCGATTTGGACCTGGCTGAATCCCGGTACAGAGGTAGAGGCGTGGTTGTACGAAGAAACAGAGCGGATTTTGAGGGAGTACGGCAATCATCCTTCGTTTGTGCTCCTGTCACACGGCAACGAACCGTTAGGCCTATGGAAAGAGGTTCTGCCTAACTGGCTTAAGCATTTCAAGGAAAAAGATTCCAGAAGGCTTTACTGCATGCAGACCGGCCGCCAGGATCGCCTCAATCCTGATGAGGATTACTACGAGCATTGGAACAACGAGTATCCTGAGCAGGATTATCTAGTAATGGGGCGCATTGGCTATGACCGCCTGCGGGGGCCCAGTGTATGGAACGGCTCGGATTTTCGCAGTGTAGTGGAAAGATTGAATGTGCCGGTACTCACCCATGAAATAGGGCAGTGGTGCTCTTTTCCCAAGCTAGATGATGTGGAAAAGTATACCGGCCATCTTCAAGCAAAAAACTATGAAATCTATCTTGATTTATTGAAAGAAAACGGGCTGCTGGATCAAGCTGAAGATTTTCTGCTTGCATCCGGAAAACTGCAGGCGCTCTGCTATAAAGAAGAAATTGAAGCTAATCTCCGCACACCGGGAATTGGCGGATTTCAGCTGCTGGATTTACGAGATTATCCCGGGCAGGGTACAGCTCTCGTTGGTGTTTTAAACGTATTTTGGGAATCCAAAGGCTATATCACAGCTGAAGAGTTTCGCCGTTTTTGCAGCGAAACCGTGCCCTTGGCTAGGTTTACATCACGGGTATTTACTACCGGCGATATTGTTAAGATTCCGATTGATGTTTACCATTACGGTGCGGAGCCTCTGAAGAACGCTAAGCTTACTTGGAAAGTACTGCGGCAGGACGGCACCACAGCCGCCGAGGGTGAGTTTCCAGTTCAGGACATTCCTCTTGGAAGCGGAATCCCGGTTAACGAAGTGGAACTAAGTTTTGCCGATTGGGAAGCGCCGGCTCAGTATAAACTGATGGTTTCGTTTGCAGATCTGCCCTATGAAAATGACTGGGCTTTCTGGGTATATCCAGATGATAAAAATGAGGTTGACTGCAGTGAAGTCTTTGTTACCGATTGCTTTGACGATACAGCTGCGGCAAAGCTCGAGGATGGGGAGAAAGTGCTTTATTTTGCTGCCCAGCAGCTTTCCTGGGAGCATCCGCCGTTTTCATTCTATCCGATTTTCTGGAACCGCTTGATGAATCCGGGCTGGCAGCGTTCCCTGGGAATTCTCTGTGACCCTGAACATCCGGCTTTGATAGAGTTTCCTACCGATTACCACGCGGATTTTCAGTGGAAGGACATTCTCAATCACCAATGCCGAGCAGTAGACTTGAATCTCCTCCATGATAAGTTAGAGCCAATTGTCTGGGGGATTGACGACTGGAACCGCAGTCTTAAACTCGGCTTGATTTTCGAATGCCGCGTAGGCAGTGGTAAACTGCTGATCTGCTCAGCCGATCTGCAGACCGATTTAGAATCCAGGCCTGGGGCTAAACAACTGCTCAAAAGCTTGATCCGCTATATGAACAGCGACAAGTTTAAACCTAAAGTTGAATTGTCTGTTCAGGATTTAGAGAAAATCTTATTTCCCACCCAGATTATGCCGGAGCTGGGCGCCCGCATCACTGCTGATGCTGAGGGTGAGCGCTTTGGTACTGCTGAGCGACTGATTGATGGGGATCCGAATACTTTTTGGATATCCGGTTGGCGGGATGATGCAAAGAGCCATCCCCACAGTCTTACCATCGAGTTTGAGCGGGAAGTTCCGATTGCAGGTCTAGTTGTAATGCAGACTCAGCACGACCGGCTCCGTCGCGGTCACATTAAGGATTACCGGATTGAGATGAGCAGCGATGGCCGCGAGTGGATTAACGTTAAAGAAAGCGCATTGAAATCGTCGTTCAAGGTGCAGAAAATCTATTTTGACAAAGTAACCAATGCTAAATACCTGAAATTTACTTCGTTAAGCGGGTTTGGAGGAGACAGAGTATCTGCTCTTGCGGAACTGGCAGTGATTTATGCCGGAAGAATTCACGGCAGAACTGGGCGCTATGGTTTTACAGAAGTAAGGACCGAATCTGTGGACATTGACGATCCAACAGCAGCAGGTAATTAAGGGAGCGGGATTCTGCTCCCTCTTTTTTATCATAAGATAGCTTTGAGAAACAGTGTAATTGTAACCACGGAAATCACGGTAGTGAGCGTAACAACTACCGCTGCGTAATCTTTTTCCTTGTCGAAACTGTGGGCAAAAATTGAGGTCATGGCTGAAGCAGGCATCGCCGTCATGATGATAACAGAATTTAATGCTACAGAGGTTATACCGGTATGCTGTGCCAGGAGATAGATAATTAAAGGTATCACTGCCAGCTTGCAGGCTGCTCCGTAGTATAAAGTCCAGTCGCGGGTGAAACTGCCAACTTTCGCTCCCGATAGGATCATGCCAATGATCAGCATTGATAAAGGTCCGGTCATGCTGCCGAGATTTCTGATGCTGACTAAGAGGGCATTGGGCAGCTTAATATCAAAAGCCATGATTAAGATTCCGGCGCATACTGCGAGAACTGATGGGTTAAGAAGGGTCTTCTTCAGCTCCCGGGGAAGGTTTTCTTTATTCAACGCACCCCGATAGATGATAATGCCATATGTCCAGACAAAGATGACGAAGAACAAATTGAAGACCGAACCATAGACGATGCCTTCAGGTCCATAAACAGCCTGGAGGACTGGAAACCCCACATAACCAGTATTGGGAAACACATTAGCGAAGTGGAGCACGGTTTTTTTATCGCCTTTTACCGGCTTGACAAGTAGATAAGAAATAACAATCATCAACAAGTAGGCTGTCAGGCTGTAATAGAATGTCTTGGCTATTTCTGATTTAATTTGATCGTCATATGAATAAATAAAGGAAGAAAGGATCATAGTGGGAAGGATAATTTGAATTAAAAGATTAACTAGAACAGTGCTCGCATCCTCGGCAATGATCTTTTTCCGAGCAGCATAAAAACCAACTGATATCATCAGAAAAAGCGATACAATACTTTCAAACACTGCAGTTGACGCCACAGCACTATCTCCTTTCAGCCTATGCCACTCATCCTATGCCGTGATCAAACAGAAAGTTACTCCTGCCGGTTATTGGATAAATTAAAGGAATGGAGTAAGAAGAATGCTGATCACATGTTTCTTAGCTCTGTTTGCTGTTCCACTGCTGTTCTGGTACTTTGCCTTTAAAGAGGATGTTGAAATTAACTGGAAGCCTATCATAGTAAGCAGTTTGATTGTGCTTGCTTATTTTGTAATCACTGCAATTCTCCATAAAACTGGCATAATTCCTCTGAACAGCCTGCAGCTTACCCTGCAGTATTGGCCTTTACTGCTTCTTGCTGTCGGCATATTTAAAACTCTACCTACCAAGCACCATAACCTCCAGATTGGTGTGCTTTGCCTAGGAATATTTATATTTTTCCTACCGGGTTTTGAGCGATTTTGGTGTGACGGGTTAAAATCAAGTTACTTCGGACATGGTCTGCTCTATTTCGGATTTAAACGGCTGCCGTATATTGTGCTGGCTTTTGTACTTATTTGTGTGTGGCTGGAAGCGAAAAGAAATGTGAGAAGGAAGGGGTAAACGATAATGACTGAACTCCTGAGTATCCTGAAGGACCGGTTTGAAAAGCATATGGAGCGCCACACCGGGATCAAATGGGAAGAAGTGGAGGCGAAGCTGAAGGCAAGCAGGGAAATCCTGCAGTCCCTGAAAGAAATGGAGCGAACCGGGGGTGAGCCGGATGTTGTGGAATTTAAGGACAAACCCGGAGAGATTCTTTTTGTAGACTGCTCGCCCGAGAGTCCAATCGGACGCAGGAGCCTCTGCTATGACCAGAAAGCGCGCTTGTCTAGGAAAAAGAATCCTCCTGAAGGCAGTGCACTGGAACTGGCAGCAGCGATGGGAATTGAAATACTAACTGAAGAGCAGTACCGCTACCTGCAGACATTAGGCGCTTTTGATTTAAAGACATCCAGCTGGATAAAGACACCAGAAAAGATTAGAAAACTTGGTGGAGCGCTGTTCTGCGATCGCCGCTACGACACGGTATTTGTCTTTCACAATGAGGCTGACTCGTACTACAGCTCCAGAGGTTTTCGCGGATTGTTGAGGGTATAATCGAAGGTAACAAAACATTTCCGCATCAATTGCTGTTTCCTCTAGATTGGAAGGGTCGACTTGTAAAAGGATCAGAAAACGGAGCACCACTTGGTACTCCGTTTTTCCATGCTCATTTATTTACAAAGTGCTTTCGCAACCGCGGCAGCTTTATCGAAGTCTTCTTGTTCCGGATTCCACTGGCAGCGGATTTCCGGTTCAACTACTTCAAATCCAGCATCCGCGAGTCTTTCCCGCAGGATCTTAGTAGATTCACCGCTCCAGCCGTAGCAGCCAAACACGGCAGCTTTTTTGTTTCTAAACTTCAAGTCTTTCAAGAAGCTGAGCCAGCCACTTACAGAGGAGAGGACATTCTGACCGGCTGTGGGGGATCCGACTGCGATTGCTTTAGACTTAAACACTTCTGTCATAATATCGTTTTTATCATCTTTAGAGATGTTAAAGACTTTAACCGCAGTATCCGGTGCTAACCGATCGATCTCACTGGCGATGCGGTGAGCCAGCTTTTTAGTTCCGTCCCACATCGTGTCGTAAATAACGGTAATCTGGTTTTCTTGGTAATCCTGCGACCACTCGTAGTATTTCTCCACAATCTGCATCGGGTTGTCCCGCCAGATTGCGCCATGACTGGTGGCAATGATATCGATCGGCAGGTTTAGAGCTTTAATCTCTTCAATTTTTCTCTTTACCAAAGCTGAATATGGGTTCAAGATGTTGGCGTAGTACTTCATTGCTTCCATCCATAAGAGACATTGATCAGCTCGGTCGGCAAACAACTCTTCGACAGCAAAGTGCTGGCCGAAAGCATCATTGGAGAAGAGGATATTATCTTCAGTTAAATATGTTGCCATACTGTCAGGCCAGTGCAGCATCCGCATTTCGACAAAGAACAGTTTCTTGCCGCTGCCGATGTCGATCGAGTCGCCGGTTTTCACCACATTGAAGTTCCATTCCGGATGGTGGTACTGGCCAACCAGAGACTTTACAGCATTGGCTGTGCAGTAAATAGGGGTATCCGGGATTCGTTCCATCAAGGCGGGCAGGGCGCCGCTGTGGTCAACTTCACCGTGATTGATCACGATCATATCGATTTCGTTCAGATTAATTTCACTTGCTAGGTTTTCGATGAACTCATTTGAATGGGGAAGCCACACTGTGTCAATGAGAACGGTTTTCTCTTCCTGGATTAAGTAAGCGTTCTGACTGGAACCATGATTGATGGAATAATCATCGCCGTGGAAAGTATCAAGTTCCCAATCAATCTTACCTACCCAATAAACATTATTTTTAATAAGTTTTTTCATCGTCTTCCTCCTTATGATCTTGCGGACTGCTGCAGACTCAATTCACCAATAGTATACGGGAGAATTCATTAATATCCTTTGAAAAGATAAAAATTTGCTAGGCTTCTGCCCTGTGATAGAACACCTTGCCAATTAGAGTAGGATAGGATATAATTACAATGTTTGCAATAAAATGGTTTATAATATATTGGATGAGGAGATTGAGGTAAAATTGACGTGGTATACAGCTGCACTT
>DURM01000055.1 GCA_012837335.1 Bacillota bacterium | reverse complement strand
GTTTTTGAGCACATACTACCATGAGGAGTTTAATCTGGAACCTAAAACTCAATATTGGGAATGGAGCGAATCAGTGTTCCGCGCTGAAGATGAACTTGACCAAAAGGTGCAGCTGCGGATGCAGGAATTACTGCAAATGCAGGAATAAGGTCTTCCTTGCAGTTAAAAATTAGTCAATAACTAAAAAAGAGTGTCGGGTGCATACGCCGACACTCTTTAGTTTATATTTCTTTAAACGGAATTGTTCCCCGCTCAAGCGGTTCAGGCTGATCACAGGTGCTCTCCATCTCGTAATACCGGCCCGAATCTGAAGCGCTGTGGACTCCGTGCATAGCCTCTAGCACATGGTATGCTAATTTGCAGCTGGCCCGGTAGTTGCGTCCTGTGCGGATTGCATAAGCCAGATCAGCTGCGCCCAGTCCGCGGCTGTTTTCCGAGTAACCGTGGGTTAGAGGAATTTCCTTCCACTCTGATTCAGGAAGCTTAATCTTAACCGGACCGCCAAAACCATTGGGATCGGGAACACTTAAGGTTCCTTTGGTGCCGTAAATTTCAATTCGCGGCAGATTCGCTCCCCACACATCAAAAGATGTGATCATGGAGATTACAGCCCCGGAGGCAAAGTCAAAAATTCCGGCAACATGGGTTGGCACTTCAACTTCAATTTTCTGACCGTATTTCGGCGTGCTGGTGATCGTCCGCTCCGCAAAAGATCTTTTGGTTGAACCGCAGATGCGCTTAATCGGTCCCAGCAGATTAACCAGTGCTGTTAAGTAGTAGGGTCCCATATCAAACATTGGACCGCCGCCGGTCTTGTAATAAAACTCGGGATCCGGATGCCAGTGCTCATGTCCGTGGTTGACCATAAAAGCTGTTCCGCCGATGGGTTGGCCAATCCAACCATCATCAATCAGCTTGCGGCAGGTTTGGATTCCGCCTCCCATGAACGTGTCAGGAGCGCAGCCTACTAATAAGCCTTTGGCTTCTGCTGTTCTTAGAATCGCTTGCCCTTCTTCCAGGGTAATGGCCAGCGGTTTCTCTACATAGACATGCTTGCCGGCATTTAGGGCAGCAAGACAGATTTCGGCATGAGTATCAGGAGTGCCTAAATTAATGATCAGCTCTACTTCCGGGTCCTGCAGCAGCTCTTCGCCGGAATAATAGACCTTAGGAATATTAAACTCCGCTGCTTTGGCTTCAACCCGCTCCGGAACCAGGTCAGCAGCTGCTATCACATCAAGGATTTCAAACTGCGCAGTGTTTTTAAAATAAATGCCGCTGATATTACCGCAGCCAATAATACCTACCTTTACCGGTTTCATTATTTAACCTCCTCCTTTGCCGCCCACAAGAATCCGCGCCGCATAATTTCGCGGCAGTTGGGAACTTCCATTATATCGGCATGGTGGCCTAGAGAACAGTAAAATACGCGGCCGCTGCCCCAGCGCTTAGTCCAGATGACTGGCATATCAACTACACCGTTAGCAGCATGGGGTCCATCAACCACAGGGAAGCGGGTAGTAGCCAAAACTTCAACCGCTGGATCGACATGGAGATAGTACTGCTCGCTCTTTACTGAAAAATCTTCGATTCCCTCAACGATGGGGCTGGAACCTCGTTTGATATTGACAGTGTATTCAACCCCATCATTGCCGGGGTGGGCTACCCAGTTGCCGCCCGTCATAAACTGCCAGTCAACATTATTCCGAAACGCATCGCACATACCGCCGTGGTTTCCGGCTGTACCAACACCACTGGCAACAGCGTTGAGTACAGCTTGGCACTGCTCATTAGTGATTTCACCCATCGTCCAAATCGGAATGATCAGGTGAAGCTCTTTTAAAGCCTCCTCATCATTAAATGAGTCTAATGTCTGGGATAGCTCAACGGCAAAGCCTTCTTCGATCAAGATATCTTTAAAGAGTTCTGCTAACTTGTCAGGTTCATGGCCATCCCAGCCTCCGTAAACAATCAGCGCTTGCTTCATTCGGATCCCTCGCTTTTAGTATCTTTATGCTTTCATCATAATGGAAATCGAAACAATTTGCACGCCATTAATTTACAAAACCCAGTCAAAACTTAATTGTTGTTCCTAAACTGGAGTCCGCTGGCTAGGTGTGATGGTTGAGATTAGCTTTGTTTTACAATTTGTTAAACACGTATTAAAGTTGCACATAAAATAGTATTAAGGTTCGAGATAGGGCGGTTAGATGTTGCTCAAGCTAAATGGTATAATGAATAGTCAATGAATTTTGAAATGAATGCAGGATCATCGCTGTAAAAGGTTGAACAATTTTAATAAGGTACATAGCTTCGCTGATTATCCGCATAACAATCTGTAGAGGAGGTGTTGATCTGCGGATAATCTACCTATTAGCGGTTATTGTCCTGCTGCTGTTGATTGTACCGAAAATACGCATCAGTGTTGAAAAGAAGAGAGTAAAGACTGTAATCAATGAGCTGAAAAATCAAGGCTGTCGCGTAGTTGAAAATGTCTCGCTCCAGGGTCGCGCTGTCGATTATATGCTTGTATCCAAACAGGGGGTCCATGCAGTTAAGGTATGCCTGTTTCCAAAGCGGCATAATGTGTTTTTGCAGGGAAGAGAGGAAGATAGAATCTGGCACTACTATGTAGCGTATGCTGTCGGTCCTATTCAAGGTAGATTCAGCTATCCTCTTGAAGGACCGCCTGGTAATGCCAATAAACACGCTATGAACAATCCGGTCATGGAAGTAGAAGAGGTTATTAAAACACTCAAGGGAAAAGTGGACTTAGGAAATAAGGAAGTTCCTTTTCACCCTGTGATTGTATTTGTTCCTAAGATTAAGGCGGTTAGACTTGAGCGAAAACCAGACAGCAGAGCCCAGATCGTGTTTACTGATCAGTTTAAGGCTGCCTTAACCAAGCAGGATGCGGAGCTTCTTTCCAGTGGTGAAATAGAACAGGTGTGCAAGATTATTTCCCAATCAGCTGATAAACCACAGAATCCGACCTCGGTGGCATAAAGGCAGAAGCGTTTTGGAGCAGCTGAGAGGAATAGGTAGAAATTTGCAGAACCAAGAACTATAAGAAAGTTATCGGCACAGTCACAAGTGGCTGTGCTTTTTAACACCTGATTGAGGAGGCTGTCCATGTTTAAACCAGGATTAGTGTCAATTACCTTTCGTAAATTAAGCGTGGAGGAAATCACTGTTCTAGCCGCTGAGGCTGGGCTTAAGGGCATAGAGTGGGGAGGGGATGTCCATGTTCCCCATGGCGATGTGGAAACTGCCCGCCGTGTTCGGCAACTTACTCTGGATGCAGGTTTAGAAGTAGCTGCTTACGGCTCTTATTACCGCTGCAGCGATCATGTTCCATTCAGCGATGTGCTTAACAGCGCTGCAGCCTTGGGAGCTCCGGTGATTCGAGTTTGGGCAGGCACGAAAGGATCCCATGAAGTGTTGGCTGAGGAACGGGCAGCAGTTGTGGAAAACGCCCGCAGAATCGCTGATCTGGCAGCTGAAGCAGGAATTAAAATAGCGTTTGAATACCACGGCGATACTCTGACTGATACTCCGGCTTCTGCTGCAGAGCTCTTGAAAGAAATTGATCACGACAATGTCTATTCCTATTGGCAGCCTCTGCCGACGCTTTCTGTAGAGGAGAGATTGGCGGGCTTGGAGCTGGTGAAACCAAGACTGGCCAACCTCCATGTCTTTTCTTGGACGGACAAAGCAGAGCGTTTACCGCTGGCAGAGGGTGAAGCGCTGTGGAAGCAGTATTTTGCTTTGATTGATGACCTCGCGCATGAGCGCTATGCCATGATCGAGTTTGTGCAGGATGATGATCCGCACCAGCTCTTGCAGGATGCTAAGACCCTCCATCGGTGGCTGGCAGATTATCTTTAAGATAGCGGTTCGCCAAAGTAAGCAGGTCAGTTTTGGTGTTGAGTTCCGGTTGATCTAAAACTTGGTCAAGCAGATAATCCAAGATTTTACCGATGATCGGTCCCGGTGTGAGGTTTAATTCTTTGATTAAGTCACTGCCGGTAACTGCTAAATCTTTGAGGTTAAAAGCGTGGTCTGCTGCTATAATTCCTTCAACTCTAGCCCGCATCAGCTGATAGTAGGTAAGCACCTGGCGGGGATTGTGCTTCATGGCCAGAACATCGGCTTTGCGCAGTTCCAGCAAGTCGTAGATGTTCTCAACACCGACGCGGTGGATCAGTCTCCTAAAAGCCTTGTCTGATGAGTGGGGATGGATTTGGTACATGTGGTGCATGATCAGCAGGCTTACTTGGGCTTGGATTTTATTGCTGTAGGTGAGCCTGCGCAGAATCTCTTCAGCCATCTCCGCTCCCAGGTGGTCGTGACCGTAGAAGTGAATGCCATCCTCATCCTGACTGAATGTCTTGGGTTTTGCGATATCGTGAAGCAGAGCTCCCCAGCGTAGATGCAGTTTAGATTTGACAGCCTGGCAGGCCATGATCGAGTGTCCCAAAACATCCCAGACATGATTGCTGCCCTGGTTAATTCCCGCCGTTGCAGCAAGCTCGGGGATAATCTTCTCAAGCAGTCCACTGGTATAAAACAGCTCCAGCGGTTTTGCAATTGAGTCTGCTAAAAGCAGTTTGCTTAATTCTTCCCTAATTCTTTCATTAGCTACATTAACGATTAAACTCGGCTGAATCCCCTTTATTGCTTTTTTGTCAGGTCTAAAGTCCAATGCTGCGCTGAAACGAATAAGCCGCAGCATTCTTAAGGCATCTTCGCTGAATCGCTGGTAAGGGTCGCCAACGGTTCTTAAAACTTTCCTGCGCAGATCTTTAATGCCCTTATACGGGTCGTAAAAAACTTCGGTTAGGGGATCATAGGCAATAGCATTGACGGTAAAATCACGGCGGCTGAGATCGGCGCTTAAGTCTGAAGCGAATTCTACATAATCAGGGCGCCGACCATCAGAGTAGTGGGCATCCCTGCGCATGGTGGTTACCTCGACTGACTGCCCGTTAAGCACCACCGTGATTGTGCCGTACTGCTTGCCGGTGGGAATGGTTTTTGGAAAGATTGCTTCAACCTGATTCGGCCGAGCATCGGTAGTAACATCCCAGTCGGTGGGCGATTTTCCAAGTAAGGCATCGCGCACAGCTCCTCCTACCACATAGGCTTGAAAACCATGGTCATGGAGGGTGCGGCAGATAGTGAGCACTGATTCTGGAACATTGATTTGCGGTTGTTTCCTCAACACGACTTCACCTTCTTACGGCTTTCGTTCAAAATATTATTCGCGATCTGATCTTGTGTTCCTGTAAACTGACCCTAAAGAATCGGCTGAAGGTGCCGATAAATATATTATCAAGAACAACTTTTTAAGAGAGGACGGTTATTATGCGTATTGGCGGTATAGCGTCCGGTTTTGATACAGAGCAAATTGTGAATCAGTTGATGGAAGTTGAACGCATTCCATTAGACCGCATTTATCAGCAGAAAGTCAGGGCCGAATGGCAGAGAGAGGAATACAGAACATTTAACACTAAGATTGCCAGCTTCAGGGATCTGGTCTTTAACATGCAGCTGCAGTCTACTTATCTTACCCGAAAAGTCACATCTTCAGATGAATCGGCGGTCAGCGCCCGCATCAGCGGCAGCGCTCAACCGGGTGTTTATGAGATCGAGGTGTCCAAGCTGGCGGCTGCTGCCAGTAAAGTGAGCCAAGCTGGAGCAGGCGAGCGATTTACCTCTTATCTAGAAAGCCTTGAGGAACCGACCACCATTTTGATGTGCTCATCCACAACCGGAGAGTACACAGCAATTGAAATAAAACCTGATGATACTATGGATTCTTTTATCGGGAAGATTAATCAGAATAAAGAGCTGGGGATTACTGCAATCTACGACGAGCAAACCGGTGCTGTTGCTTTCCAAACTAGGAATACTGGTAAGAGCGCAGATATAGCTTTTGACATGGAAGATGCAGATACAGCAGCTTTTGTTAATGAGGTTTTCTTAACTGGTCCGGACGGATGGGAAAAAGTTATTCAGGGTCAAAACGCGGAGTTTTCCATCAACGGCTTGTCAACGAGCCGTGAAAACAACAGCTTTACAATTGCTGGATTAGCAATTGATTTAAAGGCTGTTACCAGTGGACCTGTGCAGCTGGAAGTAGCCCAAGATACCGATGCGATCTTTAACAGCATTAAGGGTATGGTGGACAAGTACAATGAGTTAATCGATGAGATCCAAAGTAAGATAAATGAGCCGTTTTATCGGGACTACCCACCGCTGACTGAAGCTCAGAAAAAAGACATGGATGAAAAAGAGATTGAGCTTTGGGAAGAAAAGGCAAAGAGCGGACTGCTCCGCTCCGATCGAATCTTAACCGATCTGGCCTACAATATGCGGCGAGCTCTCGGTTCGATCGTCGGTGATTTAGAGGGGATCAACTCGCTCCATCAGATCGGAATCAGCACCGGCAGCTGGTTTGAAAATGGCAAACTGCATATCAACGAATCGAAGCTTCGGGATGCTATCGAAAATAAACCCGATGAAGTGCTGGCTCTTTTTACCCAAAACAGCGAAGATGACAGTAAACTCGGCATTGCGCGGAAGCTGAATAAAGCGCTGGAGGCCGGTTTGGATCGGCTGGCGAAAACAGCCGGTAAGACTACAACTCTTTATGATACCAGCACACTCTCGGAAAAGATCCGCCGCTATGAGGATCAGATTTCGGCTATGGAAGAGCGGTTAATCAGAATTGAAAACCGCTATTGGGCGCAGTTTACCGCCATGGAAAGAGCCTTATCCGAGATGTATGCCCAGTCTGATTGGCTCTATCAGCAGATGATGATGATGGGTGGCTAGAGAATGCGCAGGGACTTGTACCAAGAGCTGTTAATTGTGTCAGAGGAACTTCTGCAGCACTGCCGGGAGGCAAATTGGGAACAGGATGAGGCTCAGAAACAGCTGTTGGAGATCATTGATCGGCGCCAGAAGATCATCGATCAAATCGCTGAGCTTAACCAAGCTCCTTTGACTGATGATGAACAAGAGATTATTAAGCAGATCCTTATTTTAGATCAGGAAAGCGCAAGACTGACGGAAGCGGCTAAAGTTGGTTTTGTCCAGAAGATCAACAAAGTCCAAAAGGGAAAACGCACAACCAAAGCGTATAGTCCTGACACTGTGCAGACCGAGGGTTATTTTATCGACCAGAAAAAATAATAAGAGCAGTGGAGTTCAGGTTGCCATTCTGAACTGCCGCTGTTTTTTTGTCCCATCGAGAATAAAAGGAAATTGCTGCGGCTGGTTGAATAAGTACAATGAGGATGCGAATGAATGAGGAGGATGGATTATGCAGGAGTATGACCAAGCTCTGATCTTGCTGGAGAATCAATATCTGCAGGTTGAAATCAGCCCGAAAGTAGGGGCATCAATCTTCAGCTTTAAGTACAAACTTAACGACAACTGGGTGGATGTGATGCGGCCGACTCCTGATGGTGCTTTAGAAAACAACGAACCGGGCAAATTCAGTTCTTTTAATATGATTCCCTATTCTAACAGAATCGAAAACGGGATTTTGCTGCATAAGGCCCACACATATCAGCTGGCAATCAATACTGATGATGGGCATGCGATTCACGGGGAAGTGCGGACTCGTCCCTGGAAGGTGTTATCCCAGTCGGATACCAGACTTGAGTTGGAGTTTGTAAGCACAGATTACGAGGGGATTTCCTGGCCGTTCTGGTTTAAGGCGCGGATGGTCTTTGAACTGAATGGCAGTGCGTTTTTGATTCACACCTCGGTTCAGAACCTCAGCGACCAGGAAGTGCCGGCGGGAATGGGCATTCATCCCTATTTTGTCCGGGCATTGACAGAGAATGACGATCAAGTGCTGCTGCAAATGCCGGCAGTAGGTGTGTATCCGGGTGAGACCCCGATTCCAACCGGTAAATGGCAACCTGTACCGGAAGAACTGGATTTTAACCAATCCAAAGAGTTAACTGCGGCTTTTGTAGATAAATGCTTCCGGGTTCGCCATGAGCCCTGTGTAATTACTTGGCCGAAAAGCGGTGTGCGGCTGACCATGAACTGGGACCCTGTCTATGAGCATTTGATCCTTTACTGTCCGAGAGATGATCAGCGCTATTTTGCGGTTGAACCGGTAACGAACTGCAACAATGGTTTTAACTTGGCCAATCAAGGTGTGGCTGATACCGGCACCGTTTATCTGGAGCCGGAAGCAGAATTGAGGGGTACGCTTACAATCAAGATTGAAGAAATGTAAAAGAAAACCGGGAAGTTTGACCTTGGTCAAACCTCCCGGTTGTTTTTATGGAACCAAATCACCGACTCCGTCAAGGATGTAGTGGGGCTGATAGGCAAACTTTTTAATCGTTTCTCTGGAGCTGACACCACTCAGCACTAACACGGTGTCGATCCCAGCTTCAATACCCGCTACAATATCTGTGTCCATGCGGTCTCCGATAATCGCGGTATCTTCCATGGATGTACCCAAAAGCTTCAATCCATGGCGCATCATCAGGGGATTCGGTTTGCCGATGTAGTATGCTTCCTTGCCCGTTGCCAGTTCAATTGGGGCAATCAGGGCTTTAGTGGCGGGGACAATCCCATGCTCTGCTGGTCCGGTAACGTCCGGATTGGTACCGATCAGTTTCGCACCATTTCTGACAAGGCGAACAGCAAGTTCGATTTTCTCATAGCTGTAAGAACGAGTTTCGCCGACTACTACATAATCTGGGTTAATGTCATTCATCGAAAAACCTGCATCATAAAGTGCTTTGACTAATCCTGTTTCGCCAATAATATAGGCGCTGCCGCCGGGAGTCTGCCGTGCCAAAAAACTGGCTGTTGCTAAAGCGCTGGTATAGAAGTGGCTTTCATCAACGTCGATTCCCATGCGGGCAAGTTTTAACTGCAGTTCCCGAGGTGAACGCTCGCTGGAGTTAGTTAGAAACAGAAACTCCTTGTTTTCCCGCTGCAGCCATTCCACAAACTCACTTACGCCTGGCAGAAGATAGTTGCCGTGATAAATAACTCCGTCCATGTCACAGATGTAACCAGCCTTGCTGCGAATCTGCTCCATATTATCCCCTCCGTTTATTTTGGGTATTTACTGACCTAATCAGGGTTTCCGCCCGTTAGTGACACCAGATGGCTCCAAGATCTTGAAATCTAGAATCACGGAGATCAGGTATGCGTAAAACGGGGCCTGGATCACTACAGAAAAGATCTTAGGGATCAGGGTAGCTGTAAATGGTACGCCAAATAGGTGGTTTAAAAAGTAGGGTACCAGGATCAGGCTTGTAACTGTTTCTCCCAATAGTATAGCCAGAAGCAGCTGCCAAAATCTGTTTTGGTTTTTAAAAACATAACGGGTTACAGCTCCCGGAATAAACCCGGTTAAAAAGGCTGACAGGGTAAAGTGGGGAGCGTATCCGCCCATTGGATTGATCATATAGCCGATGATGTCAGCTGCGGCACCGACTATTCCTCCGTGCCAGGGACCAAGCCCGATTCCGGCTAAAATGATTGGCAGACCGCCAAGTCCGATGCGGATGCCTTCCACACCGCCAATGCTGATCCTCATGCTTAAAATTCTGCTCAGCACAATGTTTAAGGCGATCAAAAAAGCCAGATAAACCAGAGTTCTTGTCTGCTTAAACATTACTAACCTCCTTTCTCTTTGATACCCTGTACCAAAGAGAAAAGAAGCTCTTTGGTGACAGCGGACGCGATGGCATATCGCAGCTGCACTGCAGCATTTCGTCTTAGGGCAACGTCCCATCCCTAAGCACTAAAACGCATGCCATCTACTCTACCACAGATTCTGATTGCATTGTACCAGAATAATGTTTAGGTGGCAAGCGAAAGGATTTAGCGGTTTAGTGTAAAATAAGATTATACGAGAATGATGGATAGGAGGCGATGTTATGTACAAGTTTTTACATACTCGGGTTCGTGTCAGCGATCTTGAAAGGTCCATTAAGTGGTACTGCGATAACTTAGGCTTTAGAGTAAAGAGCCGCAACGACCGTTCGCCAGCAGGCAATCAAATCGTTCATTTGGAGCTGCCCGGGAACGAGCACACCTTGGAATTTACTTATTCTCCTGATTACAAACTGGATGTTCCTGAAGATCTGCTTCACTTTGCGATTGGAGTTCCGGATCTAACTGCGTTCTGTGAGGAATTAGAGCAGAAAGGCCTGGAAATCTGGCCCGATAACTGGCGGGAAGCCTTTGCTAAGGGCAATAAGATGGCCTTCCTGACCGATCCGGATAACTATGAAGTTGAGCTTTTAGAGCGGAAGTAAGCTGATGGCTCGGTGGTTGGAGCTAAGACCACCGAGTTTTCTCATGGCAGGCTCTGCCAATTTGACTACTATAATAATAAATAATATAATTTATGAGAGACTGAAAATGGGAGATGGTCCTGATTAAACGAAGGCTTTTATGTTTACTGTTCAGCATATTGTTGGTATCCGGTTCTCTGGCGGTGGAGGCAGCTGAATCAATTATCAGCGCGCTGCCAGAAGAACAGCTGTACCAAATTGCAATTGTCACACCGCAGGGTGAGGAAGAATACGTTTATGACGTGCTGTTTCAGGTTGATAAGTCAAGCGGCCAAGTTTTGGTGACCACCACTGGATCCGGCTATACGATGGAATCGCGCTATGATCAAGATTTGAAGCTGCTTCAGAGTGAGATGCTGGTAGTTCAAGAGCGGGATGTGGCCAGAGTTGGCTTTGACCGCCGTTCATCCGTCTATGATCCGGAAGAGAATCGGATCTTTCTCGCCTTTTATCTGAACGATCGGCTCCAAGACACTCGGGAAATCTATCTTAAGGAAGAGGGAACCGAAATTGAGGTGCTGGGGATCTACCTTCAGTCCCTGCTCCTGCAGAACCGCACTGATTTCCACGGCAATCTGGTAGATTTAAACGGAACCGGGCGGTACATCCTTGACTCAAGTGTCCTTGCCGATAAGCAGGTTTCAGACTTAGCGCGGAAAAAAAACACAGCACCGCAAATTCAGGAGCTGCTTGCTGATCCGGATCAGGTTGAAGTGTTTTCGATCGGTTATGATGGTATCCTGCGCTGGTTTTTTCCGACCAGGTTTAATGTTGTTTTAGAGGCGGAAGCTCCCCATCGAATTTTAGCCTTTTGGGCTGGCAGTGGGGATCTGCTCCGGTATCATCTGTATCGGTATCAGGAATAGTGGTTGAAAAGCATTTTCGCTTGTGAAAATGCTTTTTCGCTGTCCAGGTAAAATCTTCCGGCTGCACTCAACTATAAACTGCAGAATTCGAAAGTAGTATTAAGGCAGCCGGTGTGCTCCCAGCCGGACTGCGGGGAAAGAACAGTTCTGCAGGAGATCGTCAAGCAGGAAAAGCTTGGAAAATGCAGAACAAATCAGGAAAAGGGAAAAAATGAACATTAGAGGTGGTCACTGTGACACGTAAAGGCCAAATCTGGCTTGCCTGCTGTCTGCTTATCTTAGGTTTGTTTGCTCAGCAGGCTGCAGCCGAAGATTCCCTTCATTTTCTGTTGGAAACCGATGCAGCTTACGAACTGAAATTTACCTATCCAAACCGGATGGACACTGTGCCGCCAATCCTTTCGATTTATACATACGACGAGCAGGGGCCGATTTTGAATCTATCCCGTCTGTATCAGGGATTGGTATATGATGACCTTACCGAAATGAACCTGATCTTTGAAGCGCCCAAAGGTTACCTGCGCGCAGAAGTGAAAATATCCGCCGACGAGGTTTTAGGTCCCACTGCACTAGATATTGAGCGGGTGGATCGTTTTGATCCGGAGCAGGAGAGTATGCTTGCCCATCTCATCGTGAATGAGATGGTCTACACCGGATTGGTTGTGGATGCCCGCGGCCTTGGCTTGGAGCGGGGGATGAGTCCGCGCATCTGGTCGGAATCGGGGGAACTGATCTACGGCGGTGTCGCCGCTGATTACGAGTTTGTCCAGCATGAAGGAGTAATCAGCTACGGCCAAGAGCTGTCTGATGATTTGATGGATCGGGTTTCTATTCCCGGAAAGTTGATTTACTCCGCGCCATTAGTTGTCCAAGCCCTTGGTGTGAAGGGTGAGCCCCAGACCGGAGTAGTTATCAGTCAGGAAGCTGCGGATCGCATTTTAGCTGCGATCAAAAACTATGATTTCTTTGCCCATTATGCGGTAGTGTTTTTAATCGACTAAGTTCTCCTTAGCCGATTAGATAGAAGGAGGTAAAATTAAATGCATGAGTTACAACAGCAGTACAAAGAACAAATTCAAGAGTTAGTGGATTCCTGTGTCCGCGTAGCGGAATTAGGATACGTCACTTCTCACGGCGGCAATCTGTCTTATCGGGTAGCCGAAAATGTAGTATTAATTACACCGACTAAGGTCGCAAAGCGTAAGGTTACATTTGATGATGTCTGCATCATTGATATGGAAGGCAACGTGCTGTACGCCAAAGAGGGACGCAAACCTACCGGTGAAACTCCATTCCACCTGCGCATTTTTTCCCAGCGTCCTGATGTAACCGGAATTGTCCACGCCCATCCACCGGTGATGACAGGTTTTGCAATTGCCAACACCGATCTGCTGGCAAAACCGACCCTGCCGGAGCCGATTATTGAAGTGGGTCCGATGCTCACGGTTCCTTATGAAGAGCCATTAACTGATGCCTTGGCTGAAGCGTTCGATGATAAACTGCCTTATGCCAATGCTTTCTTGATGAAAAACCACGGTGCTATCGTGGTCAGCTCCGAGGGAGTAGAAAGAGCCTTGGAGTTCTTTGAAATGATGGAAGCAGCTGCAGTGTCGCTGCTGGTTGCTGAACTGTTAGGTGGAGCAGAGGAACTTCCGAAAGAAGATGTGCAGAACTTGGAGCGGACCATGAAAACCCGCAATCTGCCGATGCCTGGTGCACCTGGAAAAGTTTCTGGTTTAATCGAGCTGTATTATAAAAATAGATAAGCGAAACTGAGAACGGAGGGAAGCTGATGGCACAGGATTATCAAGCTGGCTCAAAGGTTTGGTTTATACCGGACTGCTACTGGCCTGAAATTACAACCGGTGAGCATTATGTCAGTCATGAAGCAATCTGTGTACTCAATCCGAGCAAGCACGATGCGAAGATCACCATCACACTCTACTTTGAAGACTCAGAACCGATGCGCGGTTTTACGGCTGAATGCAAAGCGGAGCGCACTAACCATATCAGGCTGGATCAGATCAAGAATGATCAGGGTGAGGGAATACCCCAGGGTGTGCCCTATGCTGCAATGGTTGAAAGTGATCAGCCGATTATTGTGCAGTACAGCCGCTTAGATACTACCCAGGCAGAAATTGGGTTGATGACAACAATGGCTCATCCGCTGTAAAAAGCAAATCCCCCTTGTGACTTAGTTACAAGGGGGATTTTTTTGCTTGAAACTATGTGCCCTGCGATACCATTTTGTTAAGTCCTGAATCGCATTCTCGGGAATACCCTGCTGGCGCAGCTGCTTAGCAAATGTCCGGCATGCTTTTGACCTTTGATAAAACACTTTAGGGACAAGCACAGTACCGCGGCCAACAATTCGAACAGTATTTAGAGCGATTAAACCGATGGACTTCAACATCGTGACTAGTTAGTGAATTTGATATTATCCATCATCGTTCTGTAGGTGTTAAGGTAATCTTTGGTCATTGCCAGCGCGTCTTCAGGTTTGAACCCGGCTTCGATTAACTGCTGATAGAATGCGCCGACTGCTTTGCCCATGTTTTGCGCTGTTTCTTCCGAATACAGTCCTGACATCATCTCGGTAATGAATCGGGGTACTTTCTGCCCAATAACGTCCAGGATTTCAGCAATTTCTTTGGGGGAAGGTAAACCACTCATTATAAGCCACTCTCCTTTGGTAATTGATTAGAATTTGGCTGGCCAGCTTCGGTAAGCTGGCTGTAATGATCGGGGTGAGAACAGCATCCGCTGGGTTAGAGACAAGCGACAGAGTTTTCGCTGCTGAAGCCATTCGGTACGTCCGGACTTTGATAGTTCGGGGAGAAGCAGCTTTAAACCCTGATAGGGACTTAACCAGTTCCAGCTCAAGAAGCAGTATGTCCCGAAACTCAGCGTCATCTTGGATCAGTTTAAACACTTCCAGTTTTTCTTCAGGAGTTAATCTGCCCTGGACATACGCCAGTGCCAGATCAATATAGTATTCCTGCTTCATTGTTAACTCCTCCTCTTAACCAATCGCGCAGCTTAGCCCGGGCGGTGTACGCCCTGCTTTTGACTGTTCCAACTGGAATTCCAATGATCTCAGCAAGCTCCTGATAGGTCAGCTGCTCAACATACAGTCCATAAATAATAGTTGGGGATGTGGGGTCCAACTGACTGAGAGCTTCTTTTAGAGTCAAGTCGGTAGCGAGCTCTTTGGTAATCATGTGTTGGTCCAGTTCAACTTCCTCGTATTTCTGCCGCCGCAGCAGGTCGATCATTTTCCGGTGCGCAATTGTAAAAATCCAGGCTTTCACTGACTTGACCTCTGGGAATTGGTCTAGACTGCGGTAGACTGCGAGAAAGGTTTCCTGAATCACTTCTTCAATTAAGAAATCGTCTTTGAGTTTGAATTTAAGGAAGCTGTAGACCGAGTCCAGATATGCCTCGTATATTTCATCAAAGCTCATCATTCTCAACCCCTTCACCCTTATAGACGCAGAATATTGGGTTTTAGTTCATTTATTTCTGCAAAAATCTGCCAAAACCCGCTTTGACATTTACTGGCCTGCGTGCTATAATCTTGAATTAACATTATATGAATGCACTAGATTTGACGCACCCTCATCACAGCCAGCATGAGGGATTTTTTGTATCAGGTTGTTTTATTTCTCGGGAGGGATGGATGTGACTCAAAAGAACAAGAAAAAACCCAAGATTTATATTATTGATGTTACTAACCGGGATGGTGTGCAGACTGCTTTTATCGGTTTGTCCAAACTGCAGAAAACAATGCTCAATGTGTACCTGGCAGAAATGGGTATTTACCAGAGTGAAATCGGTTTTCCTGCGCTTCAGCATGAGTGGAATTATATTAATGCCAATTTAGAGCTGGCGAAAAAAGGCGTCATGAGAGATATGCGCTTGGAAGGCTGGGTGCGGGCCTGTGTTGAAGATGTGGAGCGGGCAGTGAAATATACGAATATCAAGATCTTAAACCTATCTATTTCTACTTCCCAGATTATGACCGATGGTAAGTTCGGCGGCCGCATCAGCCGCGAAGATGTGCTGAAAATGATGACCGAAGCAGTTGCGTGCGCCAAAGAGTTAGGAATTGAGTCCATTGGCGTCAATGCCGAAGATGCTTCCCGAACAGAAGCCTTGAACAAGGATGGGCGCTATGATGAGGACTATTTAATCCGCTTTGCCCAGGCGGCTAAAGAGCATGGGGCAGACCGCATTCGCTACTGTGATACCCTCGGCTATGACCACACTGTTTCGATTTATGACAGTGTCAAGCGAATTGCCGAAGCTGTGCAGATTCCCATCGAACTTCACTGCCACAATGACTTGGGTTATGCCGTAGCCAACTCAGTTGAAGGAGCAATGGGTGCCCTCGATGCCGGAGTGGACGCGTATATCAACACCACTGTCAATGGAATGGGGGAGCGGGCAGGAAATGCGGATCTGGTATCCGTGATTTTGGCGCTGACGAAATCCCGCGGCATGCAGGGTAAGGATGTTCTCGATGACAAAATCGATTTGACCAAGGCGTGGAAAATCTGCAACTACGCTGCGCAGGCATTTGGACAGCCCATCCCCATCAACCAAGTTGGGGTAGGTTCCAATGCCTTCGCCCATGAGTCGGGAATCCACGCTGACGGCATGCTGAAAAATCGCCAGAACTATGAACTCTATTCCCCTGATGAGCTGGGCATCGGCTCGCTGGAGATTAAACGCCTCGGCCGGATCATTACCACCGGCGAGTACGGCGGCATCAAAGGCTTAAAGCATGTTTACAGCCAGCTCGGCGTAGAATTAGAAAATGAGCGTGACATCCTCCGCTTAGTCCAGTACGCGGCTCTTCATAACCAAAAGCCGCTTACCAATGATGAGCTGGTCTTTATTGCGAAGTATCCGGAAGAAGTGGAGCAGATTTTAACCGTGGATCCACGGCGTGTTGACTAGATAGAAAAAAGGATCTCGCTTAGGTGAGATCCTTTTTGATTCCGGTTTATGAAAGATATTTTTGATAGATGTCAGCCAGCTGCGGGTTTTCCAGAGTGGCGAGGATGTAATCTGTATACTCCTCATTAGTTGCCCCATCGCTGCGGCCGGTGAGATAAACTTTGCGTTCAAACTGGCTGCAGATATCGAGAGCCATCTGCAGCTGCTCCGCTTTCTCCCCATAACCGATGTGCTCCAGCATCATTACAGCTGCTTTAATCAAACTGCTGGGATCAGCATACTGAGCTCTGCCTTCCTTAACCATCCGCGGTGCCGACCCGTGAATAGCTTCAAACATGGCGTACTTTGTACCAATGTTGGCACTGCCGGCAGTTCCCACTCCGCCTTGAATCTGGGCTGCTTCGTCAGTGAGAATATCGCCGTATAGGTTCGGCATTACCATCACTTCGAAGTCTGAGCGGCGGCTCGGATCAATTAGTTTAGCTGTCATAATATCAATGTACCAGTCATCGCAGCTGATCTCCGGATACTCTGCGGCAATCTTTTTGGCTGCGCTGAGGAACTTTCCATCGGTTGTTTTGACAACATTAGCTTTAGTTACGACGGTCACACGCTTTTTGCCGTTTTTGCGGGCATATTCAAAAGCAGCGCGGATAATCCGCTCAGAGCCTTGAGTAGTTGTTACTTTGAAATCTACGGCTAGATCAGGTGTTACATTAAACCCTTGGCTGCCGAGGACATATTCCCCTTCGGTATTTTCCCGGAAAAACATCCAGTCAATGCCCAGCTCCGGCACCCGCACCGGACGGATGTTGGCAAATAGGTCAAACTCGCGCCGCATGCTTACGTTAGCGCTTTCAATATTAGGCATATCGGCGCTCTGATCAGGCGTAGTGGTAGGGCCTTTCAACACCACATGGCACTGGCGCAGCTCTTCCAAAACATCAGCGGGAATTGAGGCCATTTGGGCAATCCGGTTTTCGATGGTCAAGCCTTCAATGGTTCGCAGCTCAACTTTGCCGGCGCTGATATCGTCAGCCAGTACATGCTCCAAAACCTTCTGGGTCTGGGCTGCGATGTATGGACCGATGCCATCGCCGCCGACCACGCCGATGATAATCTTTGGCAGTTGTTGGTAATCGGTGAAGCTCTGCTCCTGCTTCATCTTTTCAACTCTGGCAAGCTGCTGGGTGAGAATCTGCTCAAAATGGGCTTTGGCAGCTTCAATTTGCTCTCTGTACATGCTATCCCTCCTAACCAATTTCCATTTTATTCTGTAGCAGGCTTAATAAATCCTCTTTCTATGGTATAATGGTTTCTGTCAGGGGGGAGTGGCATGGCTAAATTATTCGTTTTAATAACAGTTATCTATTGGTTTTCACTTTATGTTTACATGCCGATCTTAACACCGTATGTAGAGGGCCTGGGGGCATCCTTGAGCATGGTCGGACTCGTTGTTGGCTCATACGGGTTTACCCAGATGCTGATCCGCATCCCGCTGGGCATCTACTCGGATCGGATCGGCAAGCGCAAGATCTTTGTAATTGCTGGAGTGGCCTGCGCAGCGCTGAGCTGTATCGGGCTTGGTTTCGCTTCTGCGCCGTGGTTAGCCTTAATTTTCCGGGGCGCAGCTGGTGTTGCTGCTGCCGCCTGGGTTGTTTTTACGGTCTTATATTCCAGTTATTTTCCGCCGGAGGAGACCGGGCGTGCCATGTCGGCGATCATGTTTGCTACCTCCTTGGGTCAGCTGTTAGGCACAACTTTAGGAGGTTTTGTGGCTGATGCCCTGGGGTATAAAGCTCCATTTGTGATTGGCGGAGTTGTAGGGCTGATCGGATTGATTCTCAGCACAAAATTAACTGAAACTGGGTTTAGGAAAGAACCGATTCAGCTGAAAACCCTGCTTCAGGTGGGAAAAGACCCGGAGTTGTGGAAAGTGAGCCTGCTTGCTGTACTGGCGCAGGCAATTAACTTCGTCACGATTTATGGATTTAACCAGTCTTATGCCGTGAGTATTGGTGCTGGAGATCGGCAGCTGACCTACCTGATGATGTTTTCTGCTTTAGCAATTGCAGTCGGCTCTCAGCGCAGCGGAGCTGCAGCAGCAAAGATTGGTGAGCGGCAGCTGATTCTGCTCTCATTTATTCTGATGGGTTTCGGCTCGATTGCAGTTCCCTTTACTGATAAAATATGGATTCTCTACATAACCCAAGCCTTAAACGGAATTGGGCGTGGTTTGATTTTCCCGGTATTGATGAGCCAGAGCATTCGCGCTGTTGCTCCTGAGAAGCGGAGCACCGCCATGGGCTTTTTCCAGGCAATTTATGGGATTGGGATGACCCTCGGTCCTGTCATTGCCGGCTGGTTCAGCGATCTGTGGGGCATGTCTGCAGGTTACCTGACAGCGGGAGCCTTTGGACTGCTGGGATGCATTGCGGTGATTCAGTGGTCCCTTCCTGGTCTGTCGGTTAAAATAACTAGCAAAGGAGATGAGTAAGGTGAATCTAGATCAACTGCGTGTGATTTCCTGCAATACCGTGGTAGTCGGCAGTGGAGCAGCTGCTTTTAACGCCGCTGACCGGCTGGTTCACTATGGACAGGAGGATGTTGTGATTGTTACTGAAGGAATTAATATGGGAACATCTCGCAACACCGGTTCCGATAAGCAGACTTACTATAAACTGACTTTATCCGGAAAAGAACCTGATTCTATTTATGATATGGCCAAGACTCTGTTTGAAGGAGGCGCCATGGATGGGGATATTGCTCTAGTAGAAGCAGCCCTGTCACCCCAGGCTTTTTACCATCTGGTTGATATCGGTGTGCCTTTTCCCCATAACCGGATGGGCGAGTATGTGGGCTATAAAACTGACCATGATCCTCGTCAGCGAGCGACCTCAGCAGGACCATTAACCTCGAAATACATGACGGAAAAACTGGAAGAGCAGGTGCGGAAAAAAGGTATTCCAATTTATGACCGCCATCAAGTGGTGGGCATTCTCACCGATTCGAAGGGAGAAAAAGCCATTGGTGTAATCGCTCTAGCCCTCGATGCCGATCCCAGCAAGACACAGCCTTATGTCTTGTTTAACGCTGTTAATATTGTGTATGCTACCGGTGGTCCGGCAGGCATGTATGCCACTTCCGTATATCCGCCGAGCCAGACCGGTTCAAGCGGAATAGCTTTTGAAGCGGGAGTGATGGGCAAAAATCTGACCGAAAGCCAGTATGGAATTGCTTCGGTTAAATTTAGATGGAATCTGTCTGGTACATATCAGCAGGTGCTGCCCCGCTATGTGTCCACCGAGTCTGACGGCAGCAATCCTAGGGAGTTTCTCCACGACTACTTCCCGAATCCGGGCAAGATGCTGGATGCTATTTTCTTAAAAGGGTACCAGTGGCCGTTTGACCCGCGCAAAGTAGCAAACTACGGTTCATCCTTAATCGATATCCTGGTTTACTACGAAACTGTGATCAAAGGCCGCCGCGTCTTCCTTGATTTTCTCTCTAACCCCAGCTGGGGTTCCAAAGATGGAGAGCTGGATTTCTCCCTCCTGGGTGAGGAAGCGTATACTTACTTGAAGAATTCAGGGGCCTTGTTCGGCCGGCCGATTGATCGCCTAGCCCATATGAATCAGCCAGCCATTGACCTCTACATGAATAATGGCATTGATTTAACCAAAGAAATGCTGGAAATCGCGGTCTGCGCTCAGCACAACAATGGCGGACTGGATGGCAATGTCTGGTGGGAAAGCAATCTTAAGCATTTCTTTCCGGTAGGAGAAGTAAACGGCACCCATGGCGTGTACCGTCCTGGCGGCAGCGCACTCAACTCTGGGCAGGTAGGCAGCACCCGCGCCGCTCAGTTTATCGCTGCCCGCTACAAAGATCAGCCCATGAATGAAGCGGAATTTCTCAAAGAGGCTGAAGCACAAATTAGGGCTAAGCTTGAGCTCGGCCAGGCATTCTTGCAGAATCTTGGCTCAGAAAGCAATGTGGTTCAGATCCGCCGCCAGATTCAAGAGCGGATGACCAAAGCTGGTGCCCACATTCGCTCCTTAACAGCAGCAGAGCAGGCAGCGGCAGAAGCTTTAACTCAGCTGCAGAATTTAGTGGAGCAAACCAAAATTGGCTCGCCCACAGAACTGAGACTCTGTTTCCAGAACTATGATCTGTTAATCAGTCAGTATGTGTATCTGTGCGCCATAAAAGATTACATTGAGCGGGGAGGACGCAGCCGCGGTTCCTATCTGGTTTATGACTTCGAAGGGGAGCTGCCCCTGAAACAGCTGCCCGAGCAGTTCCGGTTTACCTTAACTGATGATCTGGAATTTGACCGCCAGATCCAGCGCGTGCTCTATCAAAACGGCAGCTGTACTTTCCGCTGGGATCCGGTCAAGCCGATTCCCGAGGATGACAATTGGTTTGAAAATGTGTGGAATCAATACCTAGATGATGAAATCATCAGGTAGTATTACAGCCCTTACCAAATTAGGTAAGGGTTTTTTTGTTTAAAAAAAGGATGCGATGCTGTAAACTAGAATTACACTATGAACCTGGAAAGGGGTGAAAGCCATGACCATCAGTGAAAAAATCAAAATAGTTATTGTAACTGGCTTGTCAGGCGCAGGTAAGACCCAGGCAATGAAAGCGTTGGAAGACTTGGATTTTTTCTGCATTGACAACCTGCCTCCATCCCTTCTGCCTCAATTGATTGCGATTCATCAAAGTACAGAAGAAACCCGGCCGGTGGCTGTGGCGATGGACGTGCGGGGTAAAGGACATTTTGCTCAGCTGACCAGCGTGATTACGTGGCTGGAGGAAAGTCTAGTATCCTATAAAGTAGTATTTCTTGAGTGTGAAAACGATATCTTGGTCCGCCGCTTCAGTGAAACCAGAAGGCGGCATCCCCTGGCGGATCAGGGCAGCATCTATGACAGCATCGCTCATGAGCGAAAACTGTTGGCTGATGTTCGCCAGTTGGCTCACTTGATCATAGATACCTCGGCGATTAAGCCTGCTGAGCTGAAGGCGCTTCTCAACAGCGCGCTGTTAGGGAGCGATGGAACCGATGTTTTGATGCAGATTGATTTACTGTCATTTGGATTTAAATATGGTGTGCCTAATGACGCCGATATCATTTTTGACGTCAGATTCCTGCCTAATCCGTTCTACATCGATGAGTTGAAGCAGCTTACTGGAGAAGATCCGGAAGTTGCTGACTATGTTCTCGATTGGCCGCAAACCCAGGCTTTCATCGATAAATTCTATGATTTGATCGTTGAACTGCTCCCGGCGTACAGCAAGGAAGGAAAAGCCCGCTTAACGATTGGAATTGGCTGCACTGGAGGACAGCACCGTTCGGTGGCTATCAGCCGTGAGTTGGGGCGCAGACTTACCCTGGATGGCTTCCATAATCAAGTTAGACATCGCGATCTGCCGGAAAAATAAATTTTTTCCAAGATTGCACTTGTATTTCTGATTAATCTGTGGTATGCTGAGTTTACGTTAAAAAGCAGTGAAGTTTGCACGTGGAGTATGGCCTCTTAGGCTTGGAACGATGATCAAAACTTCCACTTTTTAATGAAGTATTTTTTAAGGAGGCCATATAGATTTATGGTACAAGGAACAGTTAAATGGTTTAACGCAGAAAAAGGTTACGGTTTTATCGAGCAAGACAACGGAGACGACGTATTCGTACACTTCACTGCTATTCAAGGTGACGGATTCCGCACTTTAGAAGAAGGTCAAAAAGTAGAATTCGAAATCGTTCAGGGCAACCGCGGACCTCAAGCCGCTAATGTTGTTCGCCTCTAGTCAATAGAGATTAACCCCAGTCGCTGACTGGGGTTTTTTCATATCTATTTTTAGGCAGGCATAAAGGTAGATATGAATTGTGAGGTGATCACATGTTGGATTCACTTTTTGATCTGATCCGGAAACACTATGATCAGGGAATCAGCGATTATTCTCTGCCGCCTTTAGTTAAGCGCAGCCATGACGGCAGAGTGGTTGGGCGAGTGGGTGATGGCGATGTTTTGGTCTTTGCCTGCCGCCGCGGTGAGCGGGAAATTCAGCTGACCGAAGCTTTTGTGGATCCGAATTTCCCCCATTTTGAAAGAACATATCTGCCGAATTTAGCCTTTTTCCCGATGGTGGAATATCACAGTAAATTTGCTGCTTACCCGCCGCTGTTTTCTACCACCAGGCCGGAGAAAACGCTCGGGGAAGTGCTGGCTCAACATAGTTTAAAACAGCTGCGGATTGCTGAGTCCGAGAAATTTCCCCATGTAACTTATTTCTTTAATGGGCGCAGGGAAGCATCATTTCCCGGAGAAGAGCGGATCAAAATTATGAGCACTGCGCTTGAACGAATGAAGTTTGTCGAGCACAGCACAGACGAGGTTGGCAAAATGCTGATCAGCAGGATGAATGCTGCTGACTTTGATTTTGCCCTTGTCAACTTTGCGGCTGGCGATCTTTACGGTCATCTTCCTGCTTTTCAGCTCCATGTTCGCTGCGCGGAAGCAGTTGATCGAGTTTTGGGACAGATTGCAGCGCATGGGGAGCAGCTCAGCTATTGTCTGCTGATCACCGCTGACCATGGGCTTTTAGAGCAGGCGTATAACTCCGATGGATCAGCCAGCGTGGGGCACACCCGGGCGATGGTGCCGTTTATCCTGGTTGATCCCACTGTCCCTGGAACACTGTCCCTTGCACCGGATGGTACACTTGCGGATGTGGCTCCAACAGTGCTGCAGATTATGGGTTTAAGGCAGCCTGAGCAGATGACAGGAAAACCATTGGTTCAGCCCTATGTGAGCTCCGCCCGCGGGGTGATTCTCATCATTCTGGATGGATGGGGTATCGGAACAGAAGATGCGAAGATTAATCCCATCTGTGCTGCGCGCACACCGCATCTAAATCGACTGTTGGCTCAGTATCCCCACACTGCTCTGCACGCTTCAGGCGCCCAGGTCGGCCTGGCACCGCACTCAAGCGGTAACTCCGAAACAGGGCATCTAACGTTAGGAGCGGGGAGAGTGGTTGTTCAGGATGAAGTCCGCATTCCTCAAAACCTGAATGCTCAACAGCTGATGAAAAACCGCAGGTTCTACCAGACAATCAAACAGCTGGGATCGCATCAAGCGGTGCACCTGCTTTTTCTCCTCTCCCCGGGAAGCTCCCACGGCAGCACCGATGAAGCGGTAAAGCTCTTGGCGGTATTAAAAGAATGGGAAGTTGAGCGGGTTTATCTCCACGCTATTACCGATGGCCGCAGCGCCCACCCCTTTGGTGCCGTTAAATACCTGACAAAACTACAGGAGATCCTTGATCAAGCGGAAATCGGGGAGGTGGTAACAATCTGCGGACGGGAGTTTATGTTGGATCGCAGTGGTTGGTATTTGCAGCGGACCAAAGCCGCTTATGAAGCCCTAGTTGATGGAAAAGGGCTCTACTGGAGCAGGAAAACAGAACAACAGTTCGAATAATATCAAAGGGGAGCATTATTAACTGCAGCAGCTGTACATAAACCAGAAAGGGTGGTTAGATGCGCAGATTGCTGATTTTTGGTGCTGCTCTAGCTTTGGGATTGGTGAGCGCTGGTGCGGGGGCGGAAACTGCTGTGGTGAAGGTAGAATATGAGCTAAAGGCCTCTGTAGAGATTGATCCTGCCGCCGCACTGCTGGAGCTTCCCGCTGCTGCAGTGGTAGAAAATGCCCTAGAGTTCGAGGTTAAAAGCAATGTGCCTTGGGAGATGGAGCTTGTTTATGCTGCAGAGATACCTATTCGCTTATACTATCGCCTCAGCGGAACCAAGTTCTGGCAGAAGTGGGAAAATCCTGTGGTAATTGCCGGTGATCCCGGTATCACTTGCATCTCCTGTGATCTGTATGCGCTTGGAAGCAGCGCTGGGAGGGGAGAGGTGATCAAGGTAAGATTTAATAAAAATAAGCTCTGAGTTCCTCGAGCTTGGAACACAGAGCAGTAGTTTCGGATTACTCAATGGTGAGTTTTTGCGTCATTATTTCAATTGCTAAATGAGTCAAGTCTTCATCAATTTTGCCATCGCGGACCAGCGACATCAGGATCCGGTTGATAGTCTCCTGCGGCAGTTTTTTGCGGTAAGGCCGATTTTCCTGTAGTGCTTGGGAGATATCGGCAACCGCCATGATCCGCGCTCCGGTATCCAGCTGAGTGTGATTGAGCCCGAATGGATATCCGCTTCCATCAAGCTTTTCGTGGTGGAAAGCAGCCCAGTTGCGGATCTGCCGGGCTTCCGGTCCCAAGCTGTCCAAGAGATGGTAGGTGTGGTAAGTGTGCTGCTGCATATAGAGCATTTGCTCATGGGTAAGCTGATCCGGATAGTCGAGGATTTCATCGGGAATAGCCAGTTTTCCTAAATCATGGAGCAGGGCTGCGATCTTTAAGAGCCGGAGTTCATCATCACTGAAACCTGCTTTAGCGCCGATAGCCAACGCCATTTCGCACACTCCACGGGAGTGGGTAAACGTAAATGGACTTTTATCGTCGATTATTTCTGCGTAAATGAAAGCGATGCTTTCTAATTCATCGAAGGTTAAAAAGGTGACCTGATCGCTGGTAAATTCAGCGATTACTTTTTTATAGCGATCGGTGGCAAGATCGAGCCAGAAGCTGGGTTTTGAGGTTAGGTGCCGCAAAACGTCCACCAGCTCAGGATCAAAGATCCGGCCGCTGTATCTTTCAATTCGCCTTAAAATATCGTAATGCTGCCAGAGAATATACTTGTTCTTATCAATGACAATTTCAGTTCGGTCGCTCAGGTGAATAATGGGACTGTAGATATCTGGCTGCTCAGTCCAAGCGCTGTGGTGTTCATAGACAATAGGAGCGTATTCCGCGAGTAATCTGCTGCGCTTTAGTAGTTCAGCTCCCCGCTGGCAGTGGGCAACAATACTTTTGCCATCAACATTCAAGTCAGCCAGCTTCAGCTTTTCGCGGCTGCTGGAAATCCCGATATCATGAAGCAGCGCTCCCATGACAAGTTTCTGCAAATCTTTTTCCGGCATACCGATAGCTTGTCCAATATTGAGAGTGATGTAGGCTACCCGCTGGCTGTGATCTGCAACTGCCAGTTCGGTTAATTCAGCTGCTGATGTGATGCTGATCAGGAGCGAGTAAAGATTTACTTTAAAAACCATGCTCACGTTCGTAAATCCTCCCTATTACCTTGAAACTAGATCTGTGCTTAGTATATCATGAATTGGGAAACCGTGGAAAGACCTAAATCCAAGGGGAGGATTTGGCCTGCTAGACGCGAAGTATGTTTAGCTGTGGCACTAAATGTTTTACGAGGTGATGATGTGAATTGGAAATTATTCAGAGAACTATTTACGTCCTGGTTTAAGATCGGGCTCTTCACTTTCGGCGGTGGATATGCGATGCTGCCCCTGATTGAAAAAGAAGTGATCGATCGCAGACAGTGGTCCACCCAGGAAGAAATTTTAGACATTTTTGCATTGTCTCAGTCGCTGCCGGGTGCGATAGCGATAAATTCAGCTATTTTTTTGGGGTATCGTTTAGGCGGAGTCAGCGGCGCGGTTGTGTCAGCAGTTGGTGTTGTGCTTCCATCGCTGCTGGTCATTTTGGCAATCGCTGTTTCCTTTGCTAAACTGAAGGGCAGCGAGAGTGTGATGGCGGCATTTGCCGGCATCCGGGCAGCTGTTGCAGGGTTGGTGGCCGCAGCTGCGGTTAGAATTGCCCGCTCGAGCGTTCGCAATTTAACGGCAGTTGGATTCGCGGCTGTTTCCCTAGGAATTAGTTTGTTTACTGAAATTCACGCAGCCTGGGTAATCTTGGTTGGAGCACTGGCAGGGATTGTTATTTTTTACTTTCTGCCGCGGAAGAAAGGTGCATTAGAAGCGGGGGAGGATAAATCGTGATCTATTTGGAGCTGTTGTGGAGATTTTTTCGAATCGGGTTTTTCACTGTCGGCGGCGGATATGCGATGCTGCCCTTGATGCAGCAGGAAATCGAATTGAATCAGTGGATTACTCAGCAGGAATTTATTGATATTATTGCCATTGCGGAAATGACTCCCGGGCCGATTTCCATTAACGCAGCGACTTTTATTGGCTACCGAGTTGCGGGAGTTTTCGGTTCCATTGTTACCACTACCGCAATTATCCTGCCATCGCTGCTGATTATTCTGGCTTTATCGCAGGTTTTAGAGAAGCATCGGGAGCATCCCCTTACCCGCAGTATTTTCGCGGGAATCAGACCGGTAGTCGCAGGTTTGATTTTGTCCGCAGCCTGGTTTATAGCGGCCACCGTGATTTTCCCCCAAGGAATTGAAGAGCTAACCTTGGCGTCGTTTGACTATGCTAGTGTAATCATAGCGCTGATCGTGTTTGTTCTGATCACTAAGTACAAAGTTGATCCGATCAAGATTATTATCGGAGCTGGTATTCTTGGTTTAGTTATATTTTAGTTAAAAGATGATGAAGCCGGTTGCTTTTATTTGGCAGCCGGCGTATACTATTTTTGTAAGGTGACCGGGTGGTCACATAGTCAGGAGGTGTTGAAGCTGCCGACTGATACTTTTCTAAACCTGCCGAAAGCAAAGCAGGAGGCGATTATCGCCGCAGCTGTTGATGAGTTTGCCGCATCACCATACGATTCGGCGTCTTTGAGTAAAATTGTGGCGAAAGCCGGAATTGCCAAGGGCAGCATGTACCAATACTTTGAGAACAAGCGGGAGCTGTATCTTTACATACTTAATCTCGCTTATGAGCAGAAAAGACTGTTTCTCAAGGACGTATTTACTGATGCTGATGATTTCTTCGCCACGCTGAAGCGGTACTACCGCCGCTCATTTCTCTTTGCCCAAGAGTATCCTCTTTACCATAAGATTATCAACCACTATTGGGATTACTGCGCAGAGTTTGAGGAGGAAGTGAGGGCGAGCCGTGAGCTGAGGGCTAACGATTTTCTCAGTATGATGAAGCAGGCAATTGATCAGGGTCAGGTCGACCCGAACATTGATCAGGAAGCCGCGTTTTTTGTTTATCACTCTGTCGGCAAGGAGCTGATCGATAATTTTTTGGCACTGTCCGAAGCGGATAAAACAGAGCATTTAAACTTCATTGATTCAGTCCTGGATGTTTTGGCTTTAGGTTTGCAGAAAAGAAAGGAGCAGCCGCGATGAAATTAGCTAGATTGATTGCAGCAGGATTGCTGCTGTTTGTTGTTATAGGTGTTAGTGTACCGGCGTTTGCTGCCGATGAAGTACTAAATATTGCGGTGCCGACGGATCCGGACAATTTTGATCCGACTCGTTCCGTTGCCGCTGCTACCGCAGAAATTGCTTTTAATATTTACGAGGGACTGGTCAAAAGCACTCCGGACGGGCAGATTACCGGAGCTTTGGCCAGCGAGTGGGAAATTGACTCTACTCAAACGGTCTATACCTTTTATTTAAGAGAGGCTTATTTCCACAATGGCCAGAAAGTGACTGCTGCCGATGTGGTTAACGCCCTTAACCGGGCTCGGGATCCGGAAATCAGTCAGAGAGCCAGTAATTACACGGCTATCAGCGCGGTTTACGCTGATGGCGAGGATCGTGTGATTGTTGAACTGTCAGAGCCATACTCGCCGCTGATCTATGAACTTACCGAGCTCGCTGCCGCTGTTTATCCTAAGGATGCAGAAGGCCTGGATAATAAGCCAATCGGCACTGGCCCGTATCAGTTAGTGGAATGGCGGCCGAATCAGTACATCAAGCTGTCTCGCTTTGATCAGCACTGGTCAGGCCAAACTCCATACTTCAGCGAAGTGTATTTTCGGGTTATTCCCGATTATAACAGCGCTGTAGCGAGCCTGCGAACCGGTAATGTGGATCTGATCCCCCGTCTTGAAGCGGCTTTCCTCCACCTAGTAGATGGCATTCCGGGGATTAAGGTTCACGCTGACCCGATGAATCTGGTACAGCTGCTGGCGGTCAATAATGATCATCCCGTGTTGGGTGATGTGCGGGTGCGACAGGCGATTGCCATGGCCATCAATCGTGACGAAATTGTGATTGGCGCAGCTTGGGGTCAGGCAGAGCCGATTTACACCGGCCTCAGTCCGGCAATGCCCGCATTTTACAACTTTGATTCAAATAAGATTCTGCCCTATGATCCTGATCGGGCGGTGGCCCTGCTTAAGGACGCGGGTTACAGCAAGCTGCAGTTAACGATGACGCTGCCGTCGGCGTATCCGCTCCATGTGCAGACCGGAGAGATTATTGCCGATCAGCTCCGCAGGGTGGGTATCGATGTTAAAATCGAGATTATTGAGTGGGGCACCTGGCTGGAGCAGGTGTACACCCAGCGGGACTATGAGCTCTCGATTGTGGGCTTAACCGGGAAGCTGGATCCCCACAGTATCTTAAATCGCTATGTAAGCGGCAACTCCAGAAACTTCACCAACTTTAACAGCCCTGAGTTTGATCAGCTGATTAACCAGGGCGTCAGCGCAGCGGCAGAAACACGCAGTGAGATTTACCAGCAAGCTCAAGCGATTATGACTGAGCAGGTTGCCGGAGTGTTTATTATGGATCCGCATCAGCTTAATGTCATGGATGCAGATATTAAAGGATGGCACAGCTATCCGGTTTATGTGGTAGATCTGGCAGCGCTGTACAGATAAAGACTACAGGGAGGACTTTAAGTGAAGTATGTGATGCAGAAATTAATCAGTTTAGTAATTACTCTAGTGCTGATCAGTGTGATCACTTTCTTCACCGTCAATGTCCTCCCCAGCGATCCGGCGGTGCTGATTCTCGGCACTGAAGGCGATCCGGCCCGGCTCGAATCTCTAAGAGAGGAGCTGGGCCTTAATCAGCCGGTGGCAGTGCGCTACATAAATTGGTTAAAAGGTGTCTTTACCGGAGATCTGGGCAAGTCGATCCGCTACAGCGTTGATATTGCCGGTTTAATTAGGGATGCGCTCCCAATCTCCATAACTCTGGCACTGCTGGCGGTAAGTATTTCGCTGGTAATCAGCATTCCATTAGGAATTGGCTGTGCGGTGCGGCAGGGAACGGTGTTAGAAATCATCAGCTTGATCTTAACTCAGCTGGGCATGGCTCTGCCCGCTTTCTGGCTGGGAATTATGCTGATCAACATCTTTGCTGTAAGGCTGAACTGGCTGCCGCCGGCTGGCTACACGTCGATCAGCAGTCTTGTTCTGCCGGCGTTGGCCTTGGCAATTCCCCGGGCAGCGATCTTGACGCGGGTGGTGCGAACCAGCATGATTAACGCTATGCGCCAGGACTATATCCGCACTGCCCATGGAAAAGGTCTATCTCAGCGAGTCGTTCTCTACAAACACGCGTTAAAAAACGCGGCTATCAGCATCTTCTCCGTTGCGGGAGTGCATTTGACCCAGCTTCTAGGGGGAACGCTGGTGATTGAGCAGGTTTTCGGCCTTCCCGGACTTGGTCAGCTGCTGCTTAATGCGGCGCTGCAGCGAGACCTGCCCTTAGTTCAGGGTTTGGTTTTAGTCTCCGCGGCTCTGATTCTCATCGTTAACTTCAGTTTTGACCTGCTGCTTTTGGTTTTGGATCCCCGCCTGCGGTTTGACTAGGAGGATATCTATGCGGAAAGTCAATCTACCATTGGTCATCGGTAGTTTTTTTATTGTGATCGTACTTATTCCAACTATTATCAGTTTCTTTTATACTCCCTATGATCCGACTGAAATTAAGATTATCAATCGCTTTCAGCCGCCCTCACGAGCTAACTGGCTGGGAGCTGATCAGTTCGGCAGGGATGTCCTAAGCCGAGTGATGACTGGGGGGCAGACATCCTTGGTTATCGGGTTGCTTTCGGTGGGACTCGGGATGGTGATCGGTGTGATTTTGGGAGCGGCTGCTGGGTTTTATGGCCGCTGGTTTGATGAGCTGATGATGCGGTTAGCGGAAGTGTTTTATGCTTTCCCCAGCATTCTCTTGGCTCTGCTTGCAGTAGCAGTTTTTGGTCCGGGAGAGAATACGGTTTTAGCGGCAATTGCCGTTGCCAATATTCCTGTATTTATGAAAATCACCAGGGCTGCCTTTTTGCAGCAGAGCAAATTCGAGTATGTCCAGGCGGCTCGCGCTGTAGGCGCATCTGATTTTCGGATTATGTTTCGGCACATTCTGCCCAACTGCTCGCGGCTGATTCTAGTGCAGGCTACCGCCAGTTTTGCTGGAGCTCTGCTTTCAGAAGCATCATTAAGTTACTTAGGGGTCGGCGTGCAGCCGCCGCTTCCCAGCTGGGGCCGGATGCTGAAGGAGGCTCAGTCCTTCGGCTCATTAGCGCCGTGGACTGTCGTATTTCCAGGTTTAGCAATCGCTCTGATCGTGCTGGGGTTAAACCTCTTAGCAGATGGCTTAAAAACAAAGGGAAATTGATAATCGAGGTTGAATTGTGTGAACGGGAGGGGATTTGCATGGCTTTTCTGGATCAATATCCGCTGCTTAAGGACCTGCTGCTGATCTGTCTTACGCTGATTGTCAGCACAATCCTGTATCGATTCACCAAACGCTATATGATGCGCTTCGTTAAGTTCCTGTCAAAGCAGACACCTTTTAATTGGGATGATCGCTTGTTTGAGCATGGAGTATTTGATGATCTGCCGCTTTTGGTACCGGCGGTGATTCTGTATCAGGGTATTACCTACATCCCGGCGATTACTGAAGTGGGTCAGCGGTTTATTACGATTTGGGTTATCTTTATTTTAGTCAAGTTTGTTGACAAGCTGTTATCCGGTGCACTTATTATCTATAATTCGTATGAAATATCCCGCCGCCGACCGATTACTACTTATGTTCAGGTTTTCAAGCTCTTTATTTTCCTGGCAGCCGGTGTTTTAGCCATCAGTATTTTAATCGGCCAGTCACCGTGGATTTTTCTATCTGGTCTTGGGGCAATCACTGCAGTATTGATGCTGATTTTCCAGGATACCATCCTTGGTTTTGTTGCCAGTTTAAGGATTAACAGCAATGATCTGCTGAGGATCGGGGATTGGCTTGATGCTCCCGACTTTGACGCCGATGGATTTGTAATCGAAATTGGTCTGCACCATGTTAAAGTCCAGAACTGGGATAAAACCATCACGACAATTCCCACCCATAAGCTTGTTGCCAGCTCGTTCGTTAACTGGCGGGGCATGTATGAATCGGGCGGGCGCCGCATTAAGCGTTCAATCTTAATCGACCAGACCAGCGTCAGGTTTTTAACGGATGAGATGATCGAGAAGTTTAAGAAGATTCAGGTGCTGCGGGATTATATTGAGCAGAAGCAGCAAGAGATCGCTGAGTACAATAAAGAGCACAATATTGATGACAGTGTGGTGGTAAACGGCCGCCGCATGACTAATTTAGGTACATTTCGCGCTTATGTGTCAGCATATCTGCGCAATCATCCCGGAATCCATCAGGAATTGACGTTCTTGGTGCGGCAGCTGCAGCCCACAAGAGACGGCATCCCTCTCGAAATCTACGTGTTTACGAATAACACGGCCTGGGCAGTTTATGAAGGTATTCAGGCTGACGTTTTTGATCATGTGCTGGCAGTGCTTCCGGAGTTTGGCCTAAGAGTAGCTCAAGATCCTACCGGATATGATCTGCAGCAGCTGATGACCAGATTCGATGAGAGTAAAGGAGCTGAAGTCCACCTTGAACAGTGATTTCTCAACTTTAATCGAGCGGCGCGGTACAAACTGCGAAAAATGGGACGGTTTAGCTCAAGTTTACGGCAGGGATGATCTGCTGCCCCTCTGGGTTGCCGACATGGATCTGCCTTCTCCGCCTGAAGTTACGGCAGCAGTGAGGGAGCGAGCTGAACATCCGGTTTACGGCTATACATTTAGGCCAGATCAATACTACCAAGCGTTTATTGATTGGCTCAATAACCGCCACAGCTGGAAGATTGAGCGGGAATGGGTCTGCGACACACCAGGAGTGGTTCCGGCTTTGGCTCTGTGTGTCACCACATTTACAGACCCAGGCGATCAGGTTCTAATTCAAACCCCGGTGTATCGGCCGTTTTTTCAGGTGGTAACCAGAAATGGTCGGAACCTTATTGAAAGCTCGCTGGTTGAAGAAGATGGTTATTACCGTATGGATTATGAGGATTTAGAGGAGAAGTTTGCGCGAGGTGTGAAGCTGATGATCCTGTGCAGTCCCCATAATCCTGTTGGCCGAGTGTGGACTGAGCCTGAATTGACCAGGCTGGGGGATCTCTGTCGGGAATACGGTGTAACCCTTGTCAGCGATGAGATTTGGGGCGATTTGGTGCTGCCTCCTCATCGGTTTGTTTCCATGGCTGCTCTGCCCGCATACGCTGAGCAGACGGTGGCACTTTTGGCACCGAGCAAAACTTTTAACATTGCCGGACTGCACAATGCCGCCGCGGTTATCCCCAATCCTCAGCTGAAGCGAGAATTTGATCAAGCCCTCAAACGGTGTTTTTTAACCTCAGGAAATATCTTTGCTCTGACCGCGTTTACTGCAGCTTATCAGTATGGCGGTCCGTGGCTGGATGAGGTGTTGGAATTGCTGCAGTCTAACTTTGATTTGGCAGTTGCAGCTCTCAACGGATTTCACGGGATCAGGGTCAGGCAGCCGGAAGGCACTTACCTGTTATGGTTGGATTTCCGCAGTTTAAACATAGAACACCACAAGATTTTGCAGACACTGGTTGATCACGGCCGGATTGCTCTTTCAAGCGGACTCAGTTTCGGGAAAGAGGGAAGCGGCTTTTTCCGGATGAACATCGGCTGTCCCCAGTCGGTTGTGTTAAATGCTGTTAAGCGCATTCAAAGTTCGGTAGAAAATCTGGTGACCTATCGCTGAGCGCGGAAAACCCGAACGCTTGGAACAAAAACTGCTCCGAACGAACAAGTTTATGCGAACGATATTTCAAGTGAACAGATAAACGACCGGAAAAATATTGACTGCCCCTTTCAACTCTGCTATACTAAAGCCAGCTGAATATGGACTTTTATTAGCAGAGATAGAAAGAGGATCTAGGGCGCAAGTGATGTCCAAGCGATCCTGATATGCCGGTGCCGGCATATTACACCGAAGGGATAAAAGCCCAGGCGGGTAGGTTTCTCAAAAGCCTACCCCCTGGGCATAATTTTTTAAAGGAGGGTTCAGCTTGAGTGAAGTATTGGTCAGTGTAATTATGGGAAGTACTTCCGATTGGGAAGTTATGCGTTTATGCTGTGAAGTTCTGCAGGCATTGGATATTCCGTTTGAAAAAACGGCTTTGTCAGCGCACCGCACTCCGGACCAGGTGGCAGATTTTGCCAAAACAGCCCAGGAGCGGGGAGTGGAGGTTATTATTGCGGCAGCAGGCGGCGCGGCTCATCTGCCAGGAGTGATCGCTGCCCACACGCTGGTCCCAGTAATTGGAGTGCCGATGCAGACTGCAGCTTTCGGCGGCTTAGATTCGCTCTTGTCAATTGTGCAGATGCCGCGGGAAGTTCCGGTTGCGACTGTGGCTGTAGGTAAAGCAGGGGCTGTCAACGCAGCCATCCTGGCAGCCCAGATACTGGGTTTGAAGTATCCGGAGTTCCGTCAAAAGTTGGCTGCCCGCCGATTGGATGTGAGAACGAAAGTGCTGGAAGCAGCGGATCTTGAAGGACTTAATTGAGGAGGTTATCACCAGTGGAGCGGTATCGTGAACCAACACCGGTTGAGATTAAAGAACAAAGGCTTTATCTAGAACTTGGTTTAACGGAATCGGAATATGAGCGAGCAGTAGAGCTGTTGGGAAGGCTGCCCAACTATACTGAAACAGGGATGTTTGGTGCCCTGTGGTCCGAGCACTGCAGCTACAAGAACTCGAAGCAGGTGCTGAAGCGCTTCCCCACAACCGGGGAGCAGGTGCTGATGGGACCAGGTGAGGGGGCAGGTGTTGTTGATATCGGCGGTGGTTTAGGGATAGCCTTTAAAATGGAATCCCACAACAGCCCGTCCGCTGTAGAACCGTTTATGGGAGCGGCAACCGGTGTTGGCGGCATCCTCCGCGATGTATATTCCATGGGAGCCCGGCCGATTGCGATCCTAAACTCCTTAAGATTTGGGGAGCTTGCTGATCCCAGAGTCAGGCACCTGTTTAAAGAGGCTGTCAGGGGCATGGCCTGGTATGGCAACGAAACCGGAGTTCCCGGTGTAGGCGGTGAAGTATATTTCGATGAGCGCTATCGGACCAATCCGCTGGTCAACGCCATGTGCATTGGGCTGGTGGCTCATGATCGAGTCTGCCGGGGTACAGCTAAAGGGGCAGGCAATCCGGTGCTTTATGTTGGCGCGGACACGGGCCGGGATGGAATTGCCGGAGCAACATTTTCCTCCGCAGAGTTAAGGGAAGATGAAACTCCGGAACACGCTGTAGCTATCGGTGATGCTGCGGCCGGTAAAGCGCTGATGGAAGCCTGCTTAGAAATGATCGAACTTCCGGGTCTAATCGGGATCCAGGATATGGGGGCCGCTGGCTTAACATCTTCGAGCGCTGAGATGGCGGAAAAGGGCGGCAGTGGGATTGAACTGAACTTAGATCTTGTTCCCCAGCGGGAAGCGGGTATGACTCCTTTTGAAATGATGCTGTCTGAGTCCCAGGAGCGGATGCTTTTGGTGGTGGAAAAGGAACAGGAAGATCAGTTTGCGGCGATCTGTGAGAAGTACGGCTTAAAGTGCGCTGTGATCGGCCGAGTAACAGATGATCATATGCTTCGCCTCCTGTTTAATGGCGAAACAGCAGCCGAGGTGCCGGTTGCCGCGCTGACTGGGAAAGCTCCGGTTTACCAGCGGAAAGGCAGAGAACCGGAAACTTACCGCGCCAACCAGACTGTGGAAGTTAAAGATATCCCAGTTACCGATGTCACAGACACCCTCAAACGGTTGTTGGCTTCTCCATCGATTGCCAGCAAAGAGTGGATCTATTCCCAGTTTGATTACAATGCAGGCGGCACTGCTGTAGCAGCGCCGGGTTCCGACGCGGCTGTGGTAGGGATCCCGGGGACGAGCAAAGCTGTTGCGGCAGCCTGCGACTGTAACGCCCGCTATGTTGAGCTGGATCCGCAGGTGGGCGGCGCTATTGCTGTTGCGGAAGCTGCCCGCAACCTGGTCTGTGTTGGGGCTAAACCTTTAGCAGTAACCGATAATCTCAACTTTGGCTCACCGGAAAACCCGGAGGTGTTCTGGCAGTTAGAGCAGGCTGTGGAAGGGATCAGCGCGGCCTGCCGGGAGCTGAACACCCCAGTTGTCTCCGGCAATGTGAGCTTGTACAACGAAACTAACGGCAGACCGATCTATCCGACGCCGGTTATCGGTATGGTTGGATTGCTTGAAGATATTGAACAGATTTTGGCAAATAAATTTCAAAAAGCTGATGATGTGATTGTACTCTTGGGCCGTTCCCAGGCAGAGCTTGGCGGCAGCCAGCTCCAAAAACTCGTGGAGGGTACTTTGGCCGGCCGGCCTCCTGCGCTGGATCTGGACTATGAGAAGCGGCTGCAGCAGGCTGTGCTTATGGCTAATCAGAAAAAACTGCTCAGCTCTGCCCATGATGTCTCTGACGGCGGCTTAGCGGTAGCGGTATTAGAGTCTGCCTTTGGGACAGGCTTGGGCATTGATCTGGACTTCACCCAGGAGCTGTCGGTAAGCGCTGCGCTGTTTGGTGAATCCCAGTCCCGGATTGTGGTCAGCGTTGATCCAGAAAAGCTCAGCGAGCTCGCTGCTTTAGTTTCTGAGTTTAAGCTTGACTATACGGTGCTTGGGAAAGTTACTGGACAGAATCAAGCGCGGATCGTCTATAACCAAGCTGAGCTCGTCAACTGCTCGCTGAAGGAACTCGAAGCAGTATGGAAGGATGGGATTGCATGCTTAATGACCGACTGACAGGAGGTCTGCATGAAGCCTGTGGGGTGTTCGGAATCTACGGGCACCCCAATGCCTGTGAATTAGTGTATTACGGACTGCATGCCCTCCAACACCGCGGCCAGGAGAGCGCCGGCATTGTGGCGGTGGATCGGGGGAAATTTAACGTCCACAAAGGCATGGGCTTGGTTACCCATGTGTTCGAAAACGGTGAAGAGTTTGATCTAACCGGTGAGGTGGCGGCAGGTCACGTGATGTACGGCTTCGGCAATCCAACGATCACCGAAGCCCAGCCCTTGGTTTTTAAGTACCGTGCCGGCACGATTGCGCTTGCCCATAACGGCATGCTGGTTAACGCCGGCCAGGTCCGCGCTTCTTTAGAAGACCAGGGTTCAATCTTCCAAACAAACAGCGACGTGGAAGTAATTGCCCACCTAATTGCCCGTTCGCTGCACAATGATTTAGTCTCTGCGCTGAGAGAAGCGCTGAATGTAGTGCAGGGCGCCTACGCGCTCTTGGTGGTATCTGAGGATCAGCTGATAGCCTGCCTCGATCCCCATGGACTGAGGCCAATGGCCATGGGTAAAGTGGGCGAAAGCATCTGCTTTGCCTCGGAAACCTGCGCTTTCGATCTGGTGGAAGCGGAGTATATCCGCCATGTGGAGCCGGGCGAGATGGTGGTGGTGGATCGAAATGGAGTGCAGTCAATAAGAATTGCGGAGCCGCAGCCATCGTTCTGCGCCTTTGAGTATATCTATTTTGCTAGACCTGATTCCAATCTTACCAGCGGGATCAGTGTGCACCAGGTGCGTACCAAACTCGGCAGAGAGCTGGCGAAAGAGAGTCCGGTTGATGCGGATCTGGTTGTAGCAGTTCCAGATTCCAGTTTTTCTGCAGCCATCGGCTATGCCGATACTCTGCAGCTTCCGTTTGAGATGGGTTTGGTCAAGAACCGCTATGTGGGACGGACATTCATTAAGGGCAGGCAGGAGTCGCGCACCAGGGATGTGAAACTGAAGTTAAGTGTGGTGCGGAAAGTGGTGGAAGGCAAATCTGTGATCATGGTGGACGATTCCCTCATACGCGGAACAACCAGCCGCCGGATTGTGAGACTTTTGCGGGATGCGGGAGCAAAAGAGGTGCATGTGCGGATCAGCTCACCGCCTGTAGCTCACCCCTGCTTTTACGGGATTGATATTTCCACCCATGATGAGCTGATCATAACCCATAAAAGTGTGGAAGAAATCTGCAGCCATATCGGAGCGGACTCCCTTGAGTTTCTCAGCATCGAGGGTTTAACTCGCGCTATCAGCGGGAGCGCCGAAAGCCATGGATTATGTCTGGCGTGTTTTAATGGGAATTATCCCACTCAGGTTTATTTTCACAGTGAGGAGGAGCGGCATGAGTGAGGCTTATAAGCAGGCAGGAGTGGATCTGTCTGCAGGTTATGCAGCTGTAAAGGGCATTAAAAAGCACGCTGCCCGCACTTTTCGACCCGAGGTGTTAAGCACTGTGGGCGGTTTTGGCGGCTTGTTCGCCCTGCCCCTGGATAAATACAAGGATCCGGTGCTGGTCTCAGGAACGGATGGTGTCGGTACGAAGCTGAAGCTGGCCTTTGCCCTCAACAAGCATGATACGGTGGGCATCGATTTAGTAGCGATGTGCGTTAACGATGTGGTGGCTTTGGGTGCAGAACCCCTGTTTTTCCTGGATTACTTCGCTTGTGGCAGGGTAGATCCCCAGCAGGTAGAAGCAGTGGTCAAAGGCATTGCCGATGGCTGCGAGGACGCGGGATGCTCCCTCATCGGAGGGGAGACAGCGGAAATGCCCGGTTTTTACCCGGAGGGGGAGTATGATCTAGCTGGTTTCTGCGTGGGAATTGTGGATCGGAACCAGATCATTACTGGAGAGAAAATCACTCCGGGAGATGTTTTGATTGGTTTGCCATCAAGCGGTGTCCACAGCAACGGCTTTTCGTTAGTGCGGAAAATCCTGGCTGAACATGGGCTGGATGTAACCGAAATCGGTCCGCGTCTGCTTAAGCCTACCCGCATTTATGTGAAACCAATTCTTAATTTGCTGCAACAGTTTGAGCTTAAGGGGATCGCCCACATCACCGGCGGCGGATTTATCGAGAATATCCCCAGGATTCTGCCTGAAGGATGCAGCGCCGAAGTAGAGCTTGGCAGCTGGCCGATCCTGCCCATCTTTACCGAGTTCCAGAGCTATGCTCAGATACCTGATACCGAGATGTTCAATGTCTTTAACATGGGGATCGGCATGGTGATCGCTGTTGACCCTGAGGATGCAGAGCGAGTCATTGATTCTCTCCACAGTGAGGGAGAGCAGGCCTACCGGATCGGCAGAGTAACTGCCGGTGATGGTCAGGTGGTGTTTAGGGAGGGAGTCTAGTGGTTAAGATCGCCGTCTTTGCTTCCGGTTCCGGTTCGAACTATGAGGCAATTATGCGGTTCTTTGCAGAAAACCCTGATACTAGGGTGGAAGTGGCCTTGGTGGTATGCGACCAGCCGGGAGCAGGCGTGATCCAGCGGGCGCAGAGCTGGGGAACGCCGATTGTGATTGTTGAGCGGAGAAAATTTGCAGGCAAAAGGCAGTTTGAAGAATACATACTAGCTCAGCTGCAAGAGCATCGGATTGATTTTATTGCTCTTGCCGGCTATATGCGTCTGTTAGGGCCTACGCTTTTGGATCAGTATCCGGGCAGGATTATTAATCTTCATCCATCGCTGCTGCCGTCCTTTCCCGGAATTGATGCGGTGGGACAGGCGCTGCAGGCGGGTGTGCGGGTTACCGGTGTAACAGTGCACTTTGTGGATCGCGGCATGGATACCGGACCAATTATTGCCCAGGAAGCAGTAAAGGTTGCCCTTGGTGATACCCATGCCAGCTTATCGGCGAGGATTCATGAGGTTGAACATCGGCTTTATCCGCAAATTGTGCATGCCTGCGCTGTGGGCAAGATCTATTTAGATGGCAGGCGGGTGTGCTGGAAGGCTGAGGAAGGGTTTAAGGAGTGATGTGGATGCAAGTACTTGTAGTGGGGAGCGGCGGCAGAGAGCATGCCATCTGCTGGAAGCTAAAACAGGATCGCCCTGATTTAAAGCTGTACTGCGCTCCCGGTAACGGCGGCATTGCTGAGCTGGCGGAGTTGATGCCGATTGAGGTTGCCGAGATTGAGCAACTGCTGGATTTTGCCATCAGCAGGAAGATTGATGTGACGATTGTTGGTCCGGAACTGCCTTTAAGTTTAGGTATTGTGGATAGGTTTCAAGCTGCGGGGCTGAAAATCTTTGGACCGACACGAGCTGCCGCCGAGATTGAAGCGAGCAAAGCTTTTGCTAAGGATTTGATGGAGCGGTACGGGATTCCCACTGCAGCTTACCAAGCGTTCAGCAGTGAAGCAGCCGCTCTTGAATATATCGAAACCCAAGCTCTGCCCTTGGTAGTGAAAGCGGATGGGCTGGCTGCCGGCAAAGGAGTGGTCATCTGCGCCGACAAGGACCAAGCTAAAGCGGCAGTGCGGGAAAGCTTTAAAACCCATCCCCGGGTTGTTATTGAAGAGTTTTTGATTGGCGAAGAGCTGTCGCTGATGGCATTTGTTGATGGCACTACCGTTCTGCCCATGGCAGCTGCCCAGGACCATAAGCAGGTGTTTGAAGGTGATCAGGGACCAAATACCGGAGGGATGGGAGCCTATTCGCCGGTACCCCATCTCGGTGAAAAAGTAACTGCCGAAGCGGTGGAGCGCGTCTTAATTCCCGCTGCGGAAGCGCTGGTTAAGGAAGGGCGAAGTTTTACAGGTGTTTTATATGCGGGGCTGATGCTGACGGAGCAGGGTTTGAAGGTAATTGAGTTTAATGCCCGCTTTGGCGATCCGGAAACCCAGGTGGTTCTCCCCAGGCTAGAGGCAGATCTTCTGGAGATAATCCTGGCCTGCGCTGAGCACCGTTTGGATGGGATTGATGCGATTTCCTGGAGTAATGAAGCAGCAGTTGCTGTAGTAATGGCAAGCAGGGGCTACCCAGGTGTTTATGAGAAGGGTAAGCTGATTAGCGGAATCGATAGGGTGGAAGCCCGCCAGCACACCGCGGTGTTTCACGCGGGAACAAGCCGCGGTCAAGACGGGCTGGTGACCGCGGGAGGACGAGTTGTTGCCGTGGTTGGCCAGGGAGATACATTGGAACTTGCCAAAAAACGGGCTTATGAAGGTGTTTCTGAAATCAGATTTGAGGGAATGCATTACCGGCGGGATATAGCCGATAAAGCGCTGATAAGATCTTAGCCTGCTGTATCTTTAGTGGCAGCAGGTTTTTCTTTGTGGTATAGTAGAGATGTTCGGATCTTTAGCATTATATGGAGGTGTTAGGGTTGACTTTGGACCAGCTGCGGACGCAGTTTTACGAACCAGCTGATGAATTCAGTCCACTACCGTTTTGGTTTTGGAACGATCATCTAACCGAGTCAGAAATAACCAGGCAGATTCATGACTTTAAAGATAAAGGGGTCATGGGCTTTATTATTCATCCCCGAATTGGGATACCACATGAAATTGAATACTTATCGGATCGCTTTATGGAATTAGTGCGCTGCGCTGTGGAGACAGCAGCAGAGCTTGGCATGAAAGTTATTTTATACGATGAAGCAATGTATCCATCCGGATCAGCCCACGGCAAGGTGGTAGCATCTAATCCTCAATTTGCCAGTATTGGACTGCAGATGCGGGAGTATCCGGTATCAGGCCAGCTTGAGCTGACCCCAGAGCTGGAGGAAGATGAGCAGCTGGTTTCAATCCTAGCTGTCAAAAAGCTTGATGAGAAAGCGATTGATGCAAAGAGCATCCGCAGGCTGGAATTGACTGATGATAAAGTCGTTTTTGCCGCACCCGATCAAGATGAGTGGGCAGTGCTGGTGTTTGTCGAAACGTACTCCCGCGGTACCATCCGGGGGATTCACTTCGGTGAGGATGATGGCCAGCCAGGAGCGCCTGCGGCTGCGGATCTGCTTAACCCTGAAGCAGTAAGAGCATTTATTAACTTCACCCACGAGCGCTATTACGAAGTTCTTTCCGAGCACTTCGGCACAACCATCATCGGCATGTTTACCGATGAACCGGCAATCCTTGGGCGGCGAGGCAAAAGAGGGCTGCGCCCCTGGACGAGAGGATTTTTAGCTTGGTATGAAAAATGTGGAGGCAGTGAGCTCGATCTGCCGGCACTCTGGTTCGATACAGGCAGCGCAGCTGCCGATACGCGCCGGCTGTATAAGCAGGCGATCAATAAGCTGATGGAAGAGACCTATTACAAGCAGATTTCCGACTGGTGCGCCAAGCACGGGATTGCTCTGACCGGGCATCCGGAGCGGAGCGCGGATATTGGGCTTTTGAAGTATTTCCATATTCCCGGCCAGGACGTGGTGTGGCGCTGGGTAGCGCCGGAAAATGATCTGGCTCTTTCCGGCGAGCACAGCACCCAGGGCAAATGCTCATCTGACGCTGCCCGCCACGCGGGACTGCGCCGCAATTCTAACGAGTGTTTTGCCTGCTGCGGCCCGAATAAGATCGACTGGGCGTTCAGCGTTTGGGATATGAAATGGTACATGGACTGGTTGTTTGTCCGGGGTGTAAATCTGTTATATCCCCACGCGTTCTTCTACTCGATTGAGGGCGAAGGACGCTACAACGAGCGTCCACCGGATGTGGGCCCGAACAACATTTGGTGGCCCCACTACCGGACGATTTCCGACTATATGAAGCGGAACTCGTGGTTAAATACGGATTCTGTCAACCAAGCTCAGGTAGCGGTACTCTGTGAGCACGATCATCTGCCTTGGGAGATTGTCCGCCCATTATATGAGCAGCAGATTGAGTTTAACTATCTGGAAAACACTCTGTTTGCTGACCGCGTTGCAGTTGAAAACGGCAGGCTGAAGATTACAGCTCAGAGTTATCCGGTTCTGCTGGTGGAGGACAGCATTCACATCACTCCCGAAGTCCAAAATCTGCTTCCGGAATTTATCAAGCAGGGTGGTATCTTAATTGTGTACAACCCAGATCAAGAGACGCTTCCCATTGCAGGTGCGGTAGAACTTAATGATTTCAGTCAGGTGGTAGATGCGGTTGAAAAATCAATCTGCCGCGATCTTGCTGTTGAACCTGGGGCAAAAGATCTCCGCTTTACCCATGTGGTTAAAAATGGAATTCATTTCTATCTGCTGGTCAATGAAGGTGATCAGGCGCTGGCCGGTAAGGTTACCCTTGGCACATATGGCTGTGCTGAGCAGTGGGATGCCTGGAACGGCACAGCAGTGCCGCTTGCGGTTAGTGCTGATGAGGATGCCAAAACTATCGCGTTTGAGCTGAGCTTACCAGGAAGAGGCAGTACCATCATTGCTGTCGACCCTAATGGAAAACCGGTTGAGGGACCAACAGCTTCAGTTTTTGAAACTACTGCCGTGATCGATCTCAGCCGCGGCTGGGAGATTGAGAATCCTCCCGTCGAGATGGGGGTAGCAGACAGCCTCCGCTCCTGGACAGAGTTTGCCGGTATGGAGCGTTTTTCCGGCACACTTACCTATATCCATGAGTTCAGCTTAGAGCAGAGTCAGCTGGATCAAGCCAAGCAAGTTGTCCTTGATTTAGGAGAAGTCTGTGAGCTGGTCACCCTGGAGATAAACGGCCGCGATGCAGGTGTGAGAATGCTGCCGCCGTATCAGTATGATCTAACAGAGTATGCGCAGGCTGGGGTTAATCAGCTGCGGGTTAAGATTACTAACACTCTGGCCAACAAGTTTACGGAAGCGAAGATCAAGTCAGGCTTGCTTGGACCGGTTGTGGTTAAACTGAATAAATAAACACAGGCAGTCCGCTGCAGGACTGCCTGCTCCATCTTACGCAGGAATAATTTAGTCTGGAATTGAATTGATTAGATAAAACTGCGATTGTAGGGGCTTAGACTATGACTGCTTATGAAAACTCCAGGCGCTATCTCAATGCCTTTATTGATATTGAGCACGAGTTGGAGAAAATCGCTCAGACGAAACGCCATATACCTTTTTACCAGCTGGTGGATAAAGCGGCGCTGCTGGATCCCTTTGTGCGGGATATTGCGATTGAGCTGAAAGAATATGGTGATCTTCGCAATGCCATTGTCCATGAACGAATCGATGATCAGCCCATTGCCGAGCCCCATGAGGAAGTGGTGCGGCGATTGGAGGCGATCCGCGATCTGCTCCGCACGCCCCCCACAGTAGGCGAGCTGTTTTTGGGCAGGGTGGTCACCTGCAATCTTGATGATACTCTTAGAGAAGCGGTTACCCGGATGCATACCCATGCTTTTTCCAAACTGCCGGTTTATCAGGGAGACCGCTTTGTGGGGATTTTAACCGCCGAAGCGGTTACTTACTGGCTGGCTGATCATATCGACAACTGCCTTGATTTAGATCAAGAACCTGTGCAGTCAGTCCTTAAGTATCTGCAAAATCCGGATAACTACCAGTTCGTGACTCCTGACTGCCCGCTCTTTGATGTGCTCCGCTACTTTGAAGATTACAGCCACCGCGGCAAGAGACTGCAGGCGGTGCTGATCAGCGACGATGGTACCGAGAAGGGCAGGCTGATGGGGATTATTACGGTGTTTGACCTGCCTAAAATCTACCACACCCTCGATCTAAAGTAAGGTGTGCAAGCTTATCCTGCTGAGCTCTGACGGCGGTATTCACTCGGAGTTAGTCCGGTGATCCGCTTAAAGATGCGTCCAAAATAAGTTTGGTTCTCATAGCCTACCAGACCAGAAATCTCGGTAATAGACAGGTCTGAGCTGGTGAGCAGCTTCTGGGCTTCCTGAACCCGGACTGTGTTTAGGTATTCGATCAGGGTTAATCCGGTTACTTCTTTAAACATGCGGGAAAGATAGTACTGGCTGATGTAAAATTTATCTCCCAGCTGTGCCAGCGTTACCGCAGACTGGTAGTTTTTGCGGAGATAGCGCACAATTTTGTGGATTTTCTCGTGAATCGGACTTAAGGAATCATATAAGTTCGGTTCTGCCGGTTCAATGCGGTTGGCAAGGACTAATAACTCGATCAAAAGCGCTTTCAGGTAGAGCGCAGAGTGGGGAAGGGACTTCCCATATTCTGTGCTCAGCTTGGCCAGGGTATTCTCGATCTGCATCTGCTCGGCCACTTTTGGGCGCACAACCTTGGTTTCCCGGTAAAAACAGTCCATGAGATGGGCCGACTGGGGGACCAGATCAGCTAAGAACCGATCTTTAAAATAGAGGACGGTGCGCTCGTGCTGCTCATTGTTGGCTGCAGTGGTGCGGTGCAGGACATTGCTGGGCACAAAAATTAAGTCGCCTTGGTTAACGTGGTAAATGCGATCATCGATGAAATAATAGCGTTCCCCAGCTCTAAGATAATAGATTTCATAAGGTTCGTGGCGGTGCTTGTCATTCATGTTAAAAGCATCGCGTTTTCTTGTTTCAATGCGAAAATCATAGTTCAGCTCAGCGATTGTTCTCACTCCTTTATAGAGATTATACCACTACAGGAATTAATCGCAAGATTGTACGAGTCGAAGGAGAAATGAGCAAATAAATATTAGTTTTAGAGATTAATTTGCGGTAGAATATACTCGAATCAGACTAATTTACAAGGAGGAAACTGACAGCTGATGAAAAAGCACAGATATGTATTAGTGGGTACAGGCGGAAGAGCCCGTTTCTTTTATGAAGCTTTAGTATCTCAATATCGGGAAACCAGCGAACTCGTGGCTTTTTGCGATATCAACCCAGCCAGACTAGAGTATGCTGTAAATACTCTTAAAGAAAAGTATCCGGACTATCCAGAGATTCGGACATATTTAGCGGACCAGTTCGATGAAATGATCGAAAAGGAAAAGCCGGATACAGTTATCGTTACCACTATTGACCGCACTCACCATCGGTACATCTGCCGGGCAATGGAGCTTGGCTGCGATGCGATTACCGAGAAACCCATGACTGTTGACGCAGAAAAATGCCAGCAGATCATCGATACCATTAAGAAAACCGGCCGCAATCTGCGGGTTACCTTTAACTACCGCTACTCGCCTTACAACACCAAAATTCGCGAGTTGATCATGAACGACGCGATCGGTGAGGTAACTTCAGTCCACTTCGAGTGGCTGCTGAACACCAGACACGGAGCTGACTACTTCAGACGCTGGCACCGCGATAAGCGCAACAGCGGTGGATTGTTGGTCCACAAATCTACTCACCACTTTGACTTAGTTAACTTTTGGCTTGGCAGCGAACCGGACACAGTATTTGCCATGGGCGACCTGCTGTTCTACGGCCGTGAGAACGCTGAAAACCGCGGCGTAACCAAGTTCTATTACCGCGGCACCGGTTCAGAAAATGCGAAAGATGATCCATTCGCCCTCGACTTAGATCGCAATGATCAGCTCAGAAACCTCTATCTCAACGCTGAAAAATACGACGGCTACCTAAGAGACCAGAGCGTATTTGGCGACGGCATCAGCATTGAAGACACCATGGGTGTGATGGTTCGCTATAAGAACAAAGCAATTCTTACCTATTCGCTCAACGCCTATCTGCCATGGGAAGGCTACCGAGTGGCCATTAACGGCACTAAAGGCCGCATCCAAGTTGATGTAGGCGAGAGATCTTACATTAACGCTGGCGGAGATGCAGCCGATGAAGGTTCTGTACGCATGAAGCGGATTGTTGTTTATCCGATGCACGGTGAACGCTACGAAGTACCGGTGGAAGAAGCGCCCGGCGGCCACGGTGGCGGTGATCCCCGTCTTCTCGACGATATCTTCGGTAATCCGGAGCCCGATCCGTTCAACCGCGCCGCATCTCATGTAGATGGTGCTATGTCAATTCTGGTAGGTATTGCCGGCAACAAGTCCATTGCTACCGGAATGCCTGTTAAAATTAAGGATCTAGTTGAGTTTTAAGTAAACATTAAAAAAAGAGCTATCGCAGCGATAGCTCTTTTACATTTATCTTTATTCAAAAACCACTTCAAATTCCTTTACGATCGGGTCGTCCATGCTGCCGGTGATCGTGATAATCAGTTTATAGGTTTTACCTTTCAACTCTTGGTTATATAGGTCTTCACTGGGATAAGTCAGCTCTTCCGGAAGATCGATTTTCTCAGTGTGGGGCACTTTAACTCCGGGAATAACCAAGCTTGACTGATCAATTTCGAACTCGGCGTCCCAAACAGTTTCCCCATCTGGGTCAACAATCAGCAGTACAGCTTTGTCAACCGTCAGCTTGCCAACCCCTTTAGTGGTCAGCGTCAGAGTAACTTCCTTGGACGTTTCACCATACTTAAACTTGAGTGGATTTGGCGAGATTGAGACATCCAGGGAAGGCTGCAGCGCGCCGAAACATCCGGTGAGCAGTACAGCGAGGGCTGCGATGAGCAGAATGCGGGTTTTCATTACGGCTATTCCTCCTTTGCGGGATACAAACAAATTTAATACCCAACCATTCGACAAAATCCTACATGTTCCTGCAGGAAATTTGACATTATCTGTTAATAAGTGTATTTTATTGGTAGTAAGCGGTGGGAACGGCTTGTATTTATAGTTCTGATAGTGATAAAATAAAGGTATTAACCATTCCAAAGCTAACCAGCATAGATAGATGTCAGCAGTGAGAGGATGAGGATAGATGAATCTAAAGCCGAGCAATTTTATTGACAAAATCGTTGCCGATGATGTGGCAAATGGATTGGAGGAGGTTGCAACCCGCTTCCCGCCAGAACCGAACGGTTTTCTGCATATCGGCAGCGCCTATGCGATCAACATCAGCTACTCGATTGCCCAAAAGTATCAAGGCCGCTTTAATCTGCGGATGGATGATACTAACCCGCTGAAAGAAGATGTTTCTTATGTTAATGCAATTATCGATGATTTTAAATGGCTGGGCATCGACTATGGGGACCAAGTTCTATATGGCTCCGATTATTTCGACCAGATGTATGAATACGCTGTTTACTTAATCAAAAAGGGTAAAGCCTTTGTCTGTGATCTGTCCCCAGACGAGATTAGGGAATACCGGGGTACCCTGACTGAGCCGGGGAAAAACAGTCCCTATCGGGATCGTTCAGTTGAAGAGAATCTAGAGCTGTTTGAGCAGATGCGGGCTGGTAAATTCGCAGAAGGCGAAAAAGTTCTGCGGGCAAAAATTGATATGGCCAGCCCAAATATCGTTATGCGGGATCCGGTAATTTACCGCATCATTCATGCCGAGCACTATCGGACCGGAAATAAGTGGTGCATTTATCCGATGTATGACTTTGCCCACCCGATTCAAGACTATATTGAAGGCATTACCCACTCGCTGTGCTCCAATGAGTTTGTTAACAATCGGGAGCTGTACAACTGGGTTCTGGATAATCTAGATCTGCCCAACCGCCTGCCGCAGCAGATTGAGTTTGGCAGATTGAATATCAGCGGTGTGGTAACCAGCAAGCGGTATCTAAAGCAGCTGGTTGACAGCGGCTATCTCGAGGGCTGGGATGATCCGCGGCTGCCCACAATTCAAGGTATGCGCCGCAGGGGCTACACCCAGGACGCGATTTTTACCTTCTTAAATGAGATCGGTGTTCCCAAGACTGAAAGCACCGTTGATGTAGAAATGCTGGAATACTTCGTGCGCCAGGATTTACTAGAAAAAAGTCCATGCTTGATGGCAGTGGTGGATCCGATTAAAGTTGTGATCACCAATATGGATCCGAACAAAGTGGAGTGGTTGGAAGCTGACAATAACTACAAAACCGATATGGGAACCCGGAAAGTGCCCTTCACCCGCGAGCTGTATATCGAGCGGGAAGACTTTATGGAAGATCCTCCGAAGAAGTACAATCGCTTAGCCGTGGGAAGGGAAGTGCGGTTAAAACACGCTTATTACCTGAAGTGCGATGAAGTAATCAAAGATGAAAACGGCGAGATTGTGGAGCTGCACTGCACCTACGATCCAGAAACGCTGAGTGGATCTGGCTTTACAGGCCGCAAAGTTAAGGGGACAATCCATTGGGTTAGCGCTAAGGAAGGGCTCAACTGCACCATTCGCCACTACGAGCCGCTGTTCTTAAATCCGCCGGAAGAGGATCGTCTGCTGGAGTCCATCAATCCTAACTCGCGGCAGGATTTTACCTCGGTAATTGAACCGTCACTTCTTGACTTTATTGATCAGGGCGTTACCCATTATCAGTTCTTGCGGAACGGATTCTATGTGCTCGACAGCAGATTAGGATCGAAAGAAAATCTAGTTTTCAACCGCATTGTGCATCTAAAGAGCTCCTATCGTCCATAAACAATCACCGAGTTTAGAGGTCATGTGTGGATCGACAATCTGCACATGATCTTTTTTTAGTTAATAAACTGTTATTTTCTGCAGGGTTTGATCAGCTGAGCTGGAATAATTAATAAGTTAAAAAACTAAGGAGGGACTCTGCAGTGTTTGAACAACTAAGAAGACAGCACTTAACTGTGCTGGTTGTGGCGCTGTGCATCCTAAGCGCTGCAGCTGTGGTCAGCGGTCAAGACTTAACTGTTGACCAATGGGTGAATTTATTGGGAACAGAGAACGAGCAGGCATTTGAGTACTTTGTTGCAATGGGTCCGGATGCGGTGCCGGTGTTAGCCGATGCAATCGCTAACCGCTGGATGTTTCACGCTTACATACCCCAGCGGTTGAATGTCGTTAAAGTGATGCGGGAGATCAATCATCTTGACACCCTGCCGATTTTAAAGACTTCTCTTACATTCGAGCAGTCAATCCGCATCGAAGCGATCGATGCAATTTTAGAACTGCCTGATCTGTCAATCCCAGAGCTGTTTGTGGAATTGTTAAACGATCAAGTGGACTACCAAGTTGGTCAGCTGGAAATGCTGCGCAAACTTTTTGATCAGGACCATGATCTAATCGCAATTCTTGATGAGACGTTTGCGCTTTTGGCAGCGGACAGCTTCGAACCGGCAGTTGTCGATAAAACAGCCGATTTAATTGCTCACTTTATTATTGAAGATAAAAAAGTAGTAGTACCTGCCCAAAAGGTGACTCGGGAGATGATTCTCCAGGCGCTGTTAGCGCAGCAGCAGGCTAAAGAAGAGCCGCAGGAGGAGAAAGAACCGATCGATATTAACGCTGAAATCTTTAAATTGCTCGAGGCGAAAATTAGCGAATCACAAGGCAGCGTCCAAGCTCTGGCACTGCGGTCGGTCGGCCGCTTAGCGGATTTAGTCAGAGGTCTGGAACTTGGCAGCGAGCATAATCTGGAAGGGTTTGTTCCGGGACTGGTAGCGGTACTGGTTAATGCCGAAACAGAAACTAACAACCGCCTCTTGGCTGCCCGGGCTTTAGAGCAGATTGTACCCCACAGTCCGGAAGCTGTTGCTGCTTTTGCCGAGCTGTTATTTGCCACTGATACTGACGCAGAACTGCGTCTAGTGGCGGTAAGAGTTGTCGAAACAGCGGGAACATCCGCGCTCGCTCATTTGAAAGCTAATTTCGATAGACTGGCGGAATTAGAACCGGCTCTTCGCTGGAGACTCGCGGGAGCGCTGGCCAACGGTGCTAAAGCGGACAGCGAGCTGATCACAATGATCGCAGCGCTGTTGGACAGCAGCGATCCTGAAGTTCAGCTTTACGCTGTGCGCGTACTGCAGGCAGTAGGTTCTGATGCCGAAGCAGCTGTTCCGGCACTGGTGCAGGTATACCAAACTGCCGATTCTGATCTGAAACAGGCAGCAGGCGAGGCCTTGGTCAGGATTGCTCCTAACAGCGAGCAGACTAAAGCTTTAAGTCTAGCGGCTCCGACACCGGTGAAGCCGACCCAGTCTGTACCCGCGTTCCCGGGAGCAGAAGGACGCGGCGCATCGGCCACAGGCGGTCGGGGCGGCGAAGTATATATCGTTACAAATCTCAGGGACAGCGGTCCCGGTTCTCTCAGGGATGCAGTCAGCAAGCCAAACCGCACTGTGGTGTTTGCGGTATCGGGAACGATCAGGCTTAACTCCCAGCTGCGAACCGCAGCGAACATTACGATCGCTGGGCAGACAGCGCCGGGGGATGGAATTACTGTTGCGGATTATCCGTCGTTAATTGGCGGCAGCAACTCAATTGTTCGCTACCTGCGCTTCAGGCTGGGCGACAGGCGCGACTTAACTGGTTCTGATGCCCTTAACGTTGACCGCAATATCTCTAACGTGATCCTTGATCACTTGTCGGTCAGCTGGGGAACAGATGAGGTGTTCTCCAGTTATGATAACACCGACATCACTGTCCAGTACTGCATGTTCGGAGAGGGCTTGAACTGGGTGAACCACTCAGCAGTTGGTTTATGGGGTCCCCGGGCAACTTACCACCACAACCTGATTTACAGCAACAAAACCCGTCATCCGAAACTGGCTTATCTAGGAGACATCGTGGACTTTAACAATAACGTGATTTACAACTGGAGAGAGCGGAGCGTTTACACCGGTTCGCAAGGCCGCATTAACTTTATCGGCAACTATTTTAAACCAGGACCGGAAACCCGTTCCAACGTCAGAGCTCAGCTGCTTGATCCGGATGGAGATGATGTACGTGTTTACATTACTGGTAACGTCATGGAAGGCAGCGAAACAGTAACTCAGGATAACTGGCGCGGTGTAATCAAATCGGCAATGCGAGTGGATGCTCCCTATCCATCTGCTCCCATGACTATCGATACCGCCGAGGAAGCATACGCTAAAGTTTTGGCTCACGCTGGTGCATCGCTCCCACGCCGCGATGCAGTTGATGAGCGGATCATTAATGATGTGATCAACGGAACCGGTAAAGTGATTCTCCGTCAGAGCGAAGTAGGCGGATTCCCCATCATGAATTCGGTGCTTCCCGCGGTCGATACTGACCAAGACGGTATGCCGGATATGTGGGAGATCTACCACGGTTTAGATCCCTTTGATCCAGCCGACCGGAACTACGACCGGACCGGAGATGGCTACACCAATCTGGAAGAATACCTCAACGCTTTTGTAGAAGGGCATCCTCTTTTAGGTCAATAAAAGCAAAAACTTACGGCAGCGGGACTTCTCCCGCTGTCTTTTTTTGCTTCTGGCTTAATTCATAAAAACGGTTTTAATTACCAACACTATACCGGATACTAGGACTAAGAACAGAAAGGTGAGTAAATATGTCTAGTGTGGTAATTAAACCAGATGTTTATTGGGTAGGCGCCGTAGATTGGAACATCCGCACTTTTCACGGACCGGCCTATTCCACTCCCCGCGGTACTACTTACAACGCCTATTTAATTGTGGATGAGCAGATTACCCTGGTTGATACAGTCTACGGACCTTTTGCCCAGGAATTGATCCGCCATATTGCAGAGATTGTCGATCCCGCTAAAATTGATAATATCATTATTAACCACATCGAGTCAGACCACATCGGTGCGTTTCCCGAGATCATGCGGCTTGCCCCTAATGCCAATGTGTATGCGACGGCTAATGCGGTTCGGGGTATTAAAAAGCTGTTTTTCCGGGATTATGATATTACGGTTGTCAAAACTGGAGATACGATCAGCACCGGTAAATACACGTTCAGCTTTATCGAAGCTCCGATGCTTCACTGGCCCGACAGCATGTTTACATACATTCCTGAGCTGAAACTTCTACTGCCAAATGACGCTTTCGGACAGCACTACGCTGCTAATGTCCGCTTTGCTGATCAGGCAGATCTGGGTTTGGTGCTGATGGAAGCGCAGAAATACTACGCCAATATCCTCAACCCTTTTTCTAAGTTGGTACTGAAGAAGCTGGAGGAAATTGGAGAGCTGGGTTTGGAAATCGATATGATTGCCCCCAGCCATGGGTTTATTTGGCGGAATCCGGAAGTAATCATTGAGGCTTATCAAAGATGGGCGCAGGGGACAGCGGAGCGGAGGATCGTGATTGCCTACGATACGATGTGGGAAAGCACCGCTAAGCTTGCCCACGCTCTGCTGGAAGGAGTGACGGACGCAGGTTGGCGGGGCATTATCTTCGAGATCTCCAAATCGGATCATAATGAGATCGTGACCAAGATCCATGATGCAGAAGGAGTATTTATCGGCTCGCCAACCTACTACAACAATACCCTGACAACAGTCTCGCCGCTTCTCGATGAGCTGGTTGGCTTAAAGGTAGGCGGCAAATTTGGCTTTGCGTTCGGCTCCCAGGGATGGTCAGGTGGCGCAGCCAAAACCATTGAGGGTAAGCTGCAGGCTGCTGGCATCGAATTGGCGGCTCCGGCCTATACCGTGCAGTGGGTACCGACTGATGAGGAGCTTGCAGAAGCCCGCAGTTTAGCGAGCTCTCTCCTCACGTAATATCTTTTCTAACCTTAAGAGTGACTGTTTCATCTCAAGTCCGCAGCTGTAGCCGCCTAAACCCCTTGCTGCCAGAACCCGGTGGCAGGGTACGACAATGATCAGAGGATTGGCCCCTACCGCTTGTCCTACAGCGCGGTAGCCCTTGGTTCCGATCTTTTCACCAAGCTGTTTATAAGTAGTAGTTTTTCCATAGGGAATCTGTAAAAGTTCCTGCCAAACCCGTTTTTGAAATGGAGTTCCGACTAATTTCAGAGGCCAGTTAAATTCTACCGTTTCACCTCGAAAATATAAGTCCAGATCAGATGCGTAGGGCTGAGGCAGAAGGGGGCTTCGGCGATGAGCCTGCTCTTCATCAGAATCTGCGAGCCAGATTTTAACAAAACGCTGTTCTTCCTCTGCTAGCAAAATCAGTCCTAATGGTGTATAATGCTTATAAACACGCATAAATATCCCTCCCCGCTAGTCCGATCCCATTGGTGTCGGACTAGTTATTATTTGCGTCAGATTTAGAGGTGAAGCAATGGAAGCGCAGATCAAACCCAGCAGTCACAATAAAGTTGTCTTGGCTCTAGCTCTGCCGGCAATTGTGGAAATGCTCCTACAGCTCACGGTCGGCCTTGCTGATACCGCGATGGTAGGCAGACTGGGAGCTCAAGCCTTAGCGGCAGTCGGGTTAGCTAATCAGCTGTTGATGCTGCTGTCCACAATTCTCAGCGCAATCGGTACCGGAAACACTGCGCTAGTAGCTCGGCATGTAGGAGCTGGTGAGTTTGAAATCGCTGGTAGAATTGCAAAGCAGGCAGTAATCCTAGCTGTGATTATTGCTGTTGTTTCCGGTGCGGTAGTGCTTAGTTTTGGAGATGCTGTGCTCGGCTTTTTGTTCCGCAGCACTGAACCGGAGGTTATTGGTTTAGCCAGCGATTATGTTGCCATTGTCAGCTTAGCCCTCGCTTTTAATTACTGCTTGATCCTAATCAACTCCGCTCTGCGGGGAGCGGGTGATACCAAAACGCCGATGCAGATAACAGCCATTGTGAATATCATTAATATTATCGGGAACTTCTTCCTGATCTACGGCATCGGTCCTTTCCCGGTATTAGGAGTGCAGGGAGCAGCGATCGCAACAGCTGCGGCCCAGACAGTTGGCGGAGTGCTGGCATTGATTAGTTTATACAGGAATCCCAATATCAAGGTCAGCTTCAGCCTGCCCATTAGAATTGACCGAGAAATAGTGAAGCGTATTCTCAAGATCGGTGTGCCGGCAGCAGTTGAGCAGGGCTCAATGCGGATCGGCCAGCTGTTTTATACCATGATTATTGCTTCATTAGGCACCGTGGCTTACGCTGCCCACCAAGTAGCCCTAAACGCAGAGTCGATTTCATTTAATCCCGGTTTCGGCTTCGCTCTGGCGGCGACTACCCTAGTCGGGCAGTATCTCGGCGCAGATAAACCGGAATTAGCGGAACAATTCGGCTATCGAGCGAGTAAAATGGCAGTAGTGTTTATGTCAATTATGGGTGTAGTCTTCTTTCTATTTGCCGAGCAGATTGTCTACTTGTTTACGCCTGACCAGGAGGTAATTGCTCTGGCCAGCGTCTGCTTGCGGATTGTGGCGGTGAGCCAGCCCGCTCTGGCTGCTCAGATGGTCTTTGCGGGAGGACTGAGAGGAGCAGGCGATACCCGCGGCATTCTCTGGATTACCCTTACCGGGTTTATGGTGGTGAGGGTAGGTTTGACACTGATATTATCCCTGTGGCTTGATCTTGGTCTCATCGGAGCTTGGATCGCCATGGGTGTGGATCTTTACTACCGCTCCATTCTGATGTGGAGCCGCTTCCGCCGCGGCAGCTGGAAAACATTAAAAATATGAGCATGCTGATTAAGCATGCTCGATAATCGCTATTACTAGTTCAGTGGCTTTAACCAAGTCCGCAATCGCGATGGACTCATTGGTGCTGTGCACATCCTTGTAGTTGAGTCCCAAGACTACAGAAGGCAGGTCCTTGCCGTTTAAAACACTGGCATCGCTGCCGCCGCCTGTGCCTCTGATCTGCGGTGTTACGCCGATGGCTTCCGCAGCTTTCATCGCCAGTTGGATTACCGGACTGGCCTCGGGAATCTTGAACGCCGGATAAGAGTCTTCCAGGTGGATGTCGACTTTCATGCCGTATTTAGCTGCCGCGTTACGAGCTGCTGCAATCATGGAATCTACCTGGTTTTTCAGTTTCTCTGGATCCAAAGATCTAATTTCGCAGTTGGCGGTGCACAGTTCCGGAACAATATTGGTAGCCGCGCCGCCCTTAATGATGCCCACATTGGCAGTTGTTTCGTGATCGATTCGACCCAGCTTCATGGCAGCGATCGCCTCGGCCGCAATCTTGATGGCGCTGACACCTTTTTCGGGGCTGACGCCGGCATGGGCTGCTTTGCCGTAGAAAGTCAGGTCGAGGTTTTGATGGGAAGGAGCCTGGTTGATAATTGTACCAACTTGATCATTGCTGTCGAGGAAATAGGCAAACTCCGCTTTAAGCTGGGAGCGGTCTAGAGCCTTGGCGCCGAACAATCCGCCTTCTTCCGCAATCGTGAAGACCACTTCCAGGCTGCCGTGATTAATCCCCGCTTCCTTAATAACGCGGACTGCTTCTAAGATTGCTGCAATCCCGGCTGCGTCATCGGCTGCCAGAATGGTGGTGCCATCGCTTCTGATAATCCCGTTATCAATTATTGGTTTTATGCCTTTCCCCGGCGCAACCCGGTCCATGTGAGCGCAGAACATAATCGTTGGCTTTTGCTCATCGCCGGGAAGCCTTGCAATCAGGTTGCCAGCATTGCCGTTGATAGTTTCACCAGCGTTATCTTCAGTTACTTCCAAACCCAGATCTTTCAGCTGCTTGATGAGATAGTCAGCGATTTCCCGCTCCTCACCGGCAAAGCTGTCGATCTGCACTAAGGTAAGAAATTCATTCACGAGTCTTTCTTGATTAATCTGCATGACAATACCTCCTTGGAAATACTATCCTATTCTCTGTTTGCCTTTAATGTCCTGCTGCGGCTGGCTGTAAAGGGTATTATCTCCACAATGGAGAAATAATAGGTAAGAACTGGTATCATTTTTTAAGTGAGGGTGAGGTAAGTGGATAGAACGGTTAGTATCAGACTGCCAAACGGTGAAGTAACTGTGCCACGAGGAACCTCCTTATCGGAACTAGTTAAACTGCAGAATGTTTATGGCAAAGTAACAGCAGCCTATGTGGACAATCAGCTCCGCAGCTTAGACTGGCAGTTGGAACAAAACTGCGATGTGGAGCTGCTTGATTTAACAACCGATGATGGAATGCGTGTTTACCGCAACAGTCTAGTTTTTGTTTTGTGCCAAGCTGCCAAGGAAGTACTGCCCGGCTGTCGCGTCCATATTGAGCACGCATTAAGCAATGGGTTGTACGGTGAGATCACCGCTGAGCAGCCCTTAGTCGAATCTGATGTGATCAAAATCGAGCAGCGGATGATGGAGATCATCATGGCTGACAAGCCTTTTGTTAAGCATGTTCTGCCGCGCCATAAAGCGATCGAGATCTTCAAAAAGCAGGGTCTCAAGGACAAAGTTAAGCTGTTAAGCCAGCTTCCTGATGAAAATGTGGTAGTTCACAGCATCGACGATTACTATGATACGATTGCTGATGTGTTTGTGCCTACCACCGGTCTGCTGCTCTTGTTTAAGCTGAGGTTTTATCTGCCTGGATTTATCCTAGAGTTTCCTAAGCAGTCAAATCCGGTGGTGATTCCAGAGTATGTGGAGCACGGCAAGCTGGCCAATGTTTACTACGAAACCGAAAAGTGGGGCAAAAGCGTCAGCATCAGCAATGTGGCAGAACTAAATGATCTGATTGCCGCCCAAGAGTACGGCGATTTAATTCGCATCTGCGAAGCGTATCATGAGAAGCAGATTGCCGGTATTGCGGATCAGATTGCTGCAGATCGGGACCGCCTGCGGATAGTTCTGATTGCCGGCCCATCATCGTCCGGTAAGACCACCTTTGCCCAAAGATTGCTCATTCAGCTGCGCATCAACCGCCTCCAGCCGGTTGTGATTGGCTTAGACGATTACTTCGTCAATCGCGATCAAACACCGCGGGATGAAAACGGCGATTACGATTTCGAAGCTTTAGAAGCGATTGATATTGAGCTGTTTAATGAGCATCTGTCCAAACTGATTCAAGGTGAGGCGGTTAACATTCCTATTTATAATTTCCACAAAGGTGAGCGGGAGTGGAACAACCGGGTGCTGCAGATTGGACCGGATCAGCCAATTATTATTGAAGGAATTCACGGCTTAAATGATAAATTAACTGAGGCGATTCCCAAAGGGCGCAAATTCAAGATTTATATCAGCGCCATTACCCAGATCAACATCGATGACCACACCCGGATTCCCACCACAGATGCCCGCTTAATCCGCCGCATTATCAGGGATCATCAGTTTCGATCCCAACCCGCGCTGGATACGATTTATCGCTGGCCGTCAGTGAGAAGGGGTGAAGAAAAACACATCTTCCCATTCCAGGAAGATGCGGATGTGATGTTTAATTCAGCCATGGATTATGAGCTGGCGGTTTTGAAAAAGTACGCAGAGCCTCTCCTAACAGCGATCGGCACTGATGAAGCGGCTTGCCCGACTGCGCAGCGCCTGCTCCGATTATTAAGCTATTTTAAACCCATGCCCAGCGAAGATGGCATTCCCTGCAACTCAATTTTAAAGGAGTTTCTGGGAGGCTCGTGCTTCGACGTGTGAGTACAGAAAGTAAAGGAAGTAGTTCAATGAAGGTTTTACTGACAACCTTAAATGCTAAATATACCCATCATAACCTGGCCCTGCGGTATCTTAGGGCCTACTGCGAACAGGACTTTCCCCAGCTGACTGCTGTCGAGTATAATATCAATCAGCAGTTGTCCCTGATTTTTTCAGAATTAGTGGACCAAAACCCCGATGTTTTGGGGTTTTCTTGTTACATCTGGAACATTGAGCAGACACTGGAATTAATTGTTGATATTAAGAAGGTGCTGCCCGATGTAGTGATTCTGTTAGGTGGACCGGAAGTTTCCTTTGATTATGAGCCGCTGATGGAAGCCTATCCCCAAATTGACTATATCGTGGCAGGAGAGGGGGAAGAACCCTTTTGCCAGCTGTTAAAGATCTTGGAGAAAACGAACGAGCCATCGTTAGAGCAGTTAAGCTCTATTCCTGGTTTGGTGTACAGGAGTCAGAATGCGGTCATCAGCAATCCCACCATGGTTATGGACTTGAAGAAAGTACCGGGAGCTTACCAGGATCACCTAAATGAAGTAGAGCATAAAATCGTATACTACGAAGCCAGCCGCGGCTGTCCATTCCGGTGCGAGTTCTGCCTATCATCCCGTACCGGAAAGGTGCGCTATTTTCCCATGGAACAAGTAAAAGAAGAACTGACCCGCTTGTCTCAGCTGGGAATTGAGCAGATCCGCTTTGTGGACCGCACCTTTAACTGCGATCCAAAGCGGGCTTATGAACTGATAAAATTTATGATTGAACTTGATACAACCACCCGCTTTCAGCTGGAGATCGGCGGCGATCTGCTTACTGAAGAAATGATTCAGCTGCTGGAGCGAGCTCCGTACAACCGACTGCAGTTTGAGATCGGTGTCCAGTCAACTAATCCTGCCACCCTACGGGGGATCGGCAGAACCACTGATTTGGACAAGCTGGCAGAAAACTGCCGGAAGCTGAGAAAACGCACTAAAGTCCGTTTCCTGCTAGATTTAATCGCGGGTCTGCCCGAGGAATCATTTGAGCGCTTCGGACATTCTTTTGATTATGTCTTTCAGCTTAAGCCCACGAAAATTCAGCTCGGCTTCTTAAAGCTTTTAAAAGGTTCCCATCTGCGGCAGAGAACCAGGGAGTTTGGCTGCCTTTATACCGAAAAAGCTCCTTATGAAGTGCTTAAGACGGACAGCATCAGCTATCAGGAATTAGCTTTTCTCAAAATCATTGAGAGTTTGGTGGAAACCTTGTATAACTCCGGCCGCTTTTCAAGCAGTCTGGATTACCTGATCGCCAGAAATCAGGTGCGTCCGTTTGAATTCTTTTCTGAACTAGCTGAGAAATGGAAAGCAAAGGGCTACCACCTAGTTTCCCACAGCCTGTTTAATTTGTATCGGCTGCTGTGGGACCTGATGGGCGACAGCGATCCGGTGCTCCGGGATTATCTCCGGTTTGATTTCTGCGCCCATGAGCAGAAGCGAGCAGTGCCTGATTGGCTAAAGGGCGAAAGTACAACCGAAGTCGGTCGCGAGTTAATCAGAAGTGGTGAAATTTACCGCTACCTGCCCCAGCTTGAACCCTTGGGACTCTCCCCAAGGGAGTTAAACAAACGTTTTGCTTTAGAGCGGTTTGCTTACCGGATCTATCCGTGGAACCCAGTTCCGGAAGCAGAGGAGCAGCTTCTGCTCTTTGACTACTCCTGCTACCCGAAGGTTAAAATCCATATTGTTTCTGGCTGACAAGTTCCTTGCTCCAAGCGGTAGGAATGCCTGTAACAGCAGCGGTGGTTTCATCTAGCGAGACCAGATCGGAGCGGTTAACTTCATGAATAGATGTTTTGCCTAATGCCCGCACACCTTCTGCCAGCTCTAATGTGCAGGAAGTGATGTACTTCGCTACTGACTTGGCGCCTTCTTTCCAGTTGAGGCGGTTAGCGTATTTACCTCTCGCCCAGGCGACCTGGGTCGGTGGTTCAAACGGAAGCGCTTTAAATGATTGGGTGTGGGTCATGGCAAACAAGGCCATCGAACCTATGTAGATTGCATCCGCCCCTAAGGCCAGTGCTTTGAGCATGTCACCCGGTGTAAAAAAGCCGCCCGATGCGATGAGACTGACTTGATCTTTCGCTCCGATTTGCTCAAGATGTTCAACTGCTCGGCACAGTCCAATGATTGTCGGCAGGCCGAAATCATCTTCCAGAATTGGTGCGGCTCCCTTGGTAGCGGCCTGCGTGCCTTCCAGCGCCAGCACATCAACTCCGGCATCAACAGCAATGTCGATATCCCGCTCAATACTATTATGGAACGCGAGCTTAACACCAATAGGCACGCCGCCGGTGATCTCACGGAGGCGGTTTACTAGCTTTTTCAGTCCGTCTTTCTCCGCCAGTTCTTGGTGCGAAGGCCCGATGATCAGGTCGTTATGTTTAGGCAATTTCAGCTGTTTTCTGAGGTTCTTCGGCAGACTGCTGGCGGGAGAGTATTGGCTGACTCCGGCGATTGCTCCCTGACCAAGCTGGATCTCAATCATATCACCCTGCTTGAGAATATTAGGATCCTTACTCCAGCTGCCGCGGTTGTACTGGATAATCAGGTTGGCAGCTAAATCCCGCTCTTCCTGCAGCCACAAACCTTCACCGGTGTTAGTGGCGGTTCCGGCAAAGGCAGAACCCTGGGCTAAAGCCATTTTAGCCTCTTTGGAGAGGGCGATTCCATAAGCCATTCCGGAAATTATGATTGGGGTCGCCAGAATCAGCGGCTTGCGGCAGTTTTTGCCGATAATTGTTTTGGTCTCAATTTTAGTGTTTAAAGGTGTCGGCAGTTTGGATAAGAAGACCGGGCTGAACGCGAGCCCGTTGAAGTTGAGGAACTTGCGGGGCGAACCGAGGGGGCGGCTGATGATCGCACCCGATTCTGCCCGCAGATTGGCCTCCCAGATATTCTGCATGCCAACCCGGTACGCAGCGGAAAATGCTTCAGCGATATTCTCATGGTAAGGATCAGTTGTAAAGATCTGTCCCATACTTTTGACCAGCTGGTGGGCGAGCATGCGCGAACCGAAAAACAATCCGGCTGCGCCGGAAACCCCCGCCAAGATCCATTTTAATTTTTTGTCCATTCAGATCCACCTCAAGCATATGATGTCCATTTGCGAATTGTTTAAGCGGGCAGGATTTGAATTCTAGATTGCAGAATGGATCAATATTAGCCAAGTTTTGCCTGTTAGGAGGCTGTACGAGTGGATAAGGCGCGGACAATGCTTTTGGTCTTATTGCTTTTATTATTGACATCTGGCGCGGTTAAAGCCGATGTTAATTTTATCGATCCGCACGGGAGTTTTATGTTTACAATTCCTAATGGATGGATTTTTCAGGCGGGTGAAAGCAGTGAACGCCTGCTGGTATTTTATGGCCCTGAAGATGATCAGCTCCTGTACATAGAATATTTTGCAGATTTAAGTTTAGATGATCCCTGGGAATTCGGCAGGCGAGTGCTGAAGCATTTCAGTGCCGAGTATGGACTGCGGGATTTTGAGCTGATTGCAGATCCTGAACTTTGGAACCTCAACGGAATTGAGGCTGCAGTAATAGAATACAAGTATAGAGGCAGCAAGACCCGCCGCGAACAGCGTTTTTTTGTGGTAATCGAGCAGGTGGGCTTAAACATAAGTTTCAGCGATGCTGAAGCGAGTTTTGATCACAGCCGAGAAGAGTTTGACCTAATTCTCAACAGCTGGCGTTGGGAGGTGGATCAGTGAAAACTGTCGTTTTCTGCGTGATGATGTTTTTGGTGTGTTCAACACTGGCTTGCGCAGCTGAGCCGAGTTTGATGGCCCACATCGAGAGAGCTGTGGGCAGATCGGCAAAGGAGCAGTTAACGGCGGCATATGGCGGTGAGTTTCAAGTTCGCCTCCATGATCATCTGCGGCTGCAGACAATATTTGAGCGTGTCAGCGAAGCAGTGGATGATCTAGACCATGACTATTCACTGACTGTGCTTAATTCCAATGATGCCAATGCCTTTTCACTTCCCGGCGGTTTTATCTTTGTCAGCCGAGGTCTGTTAAAGCTCATAGGCAGTGATGAACAGCGGATTGCCGGAGTGCTGGCCCATGAAATGGCTCATGTGAAGCAGAAACATGGCATTAACGCGTTAATGCGGCAGTTGGGCTTGAGTGTCATTGTGGAGCTGGGCAAAGCTGTGCTGGAAGTGCCCAAAAATGCTGCTGTGTATATTGCCAGCCAGGCCTTAATTGAGGTTGTTCAGTCCGGCTACAGCCGCGAAGCGGAGCTGGAGGCGGATCAGCGGGCTCTGCGCTATCTGGTTGAAGCGGGTTTCGATCCGGCGGGATTGGTTCACGTTCTTTCTGATCTGATAGTCTTCGAGGGGGAGCATCCCAGCGGCGATGTTTATCGATCTCATCCCTATATCAATACAAGAATCGAGCAGATCCTCAGCTCTTTAGGCTCGTTTTGGTCTGAGCCTAAGCTGATCAATGAGTGCGAACTGGTACTGCCTGCGGTTTCCGCAGATCCTTTGGGCAGGTTCCAGATAAATGGTCAATCGTTGTTTGACCGCCAGAACAACAGTTACGTCAGCTGGTTTGAGTCAATCTCGGTATCAGAGTTGGCCTTTGCTCCCGATGGTTCCCTGATCGCTGCTGCCGTTTGTGATCAGGAAATTTGGGATATTTGGTTGTGGAACCGCCACGGTGTGGTGGTCGAGCGGTGGAAGCTCGATTCTCCGGTTCCGATTCAAAACCTTGTGTTTTCGCCGGACAGCCGAAAAATTGCCTACAACCTGGTCCGCCCCGAAGGGATTGAGCTGTGGGTAGGCTATGTAGGAGAAATAACTAGGTATGCATTAGAGAATTCGCTCGGAGGAGAAGTCATATCATGGCAGGCATCCGGAATAATTTTAAAGGCTGAAGCAGATAAGTATTATCAGCTGGTGCCGCCTCACGTGGAAGCTGTGGAGACGGAAGACCCGATTCCGCTTGTAATTGAGCGCAAACCCCGGGTAAATCCGGAAATCGAACAAGGCCAGGATGATTCGATCAGGTTGACCCGGCCAAGTTCAATAGAACTATAAAAAATAAAGGAAGGTGACCTTTATGAAAAAAGTTGCTGTATTGATTTTAGTTTGCAGTCTGGTAGTGGGTATCTGCGCTGTGGCCGGTGCCCAGGAGCTGAGTTTCCAGGAATTAGCTGACAAAGTGGAGGAGAAGCTGAAGAGCATTGAGGATGCACGCCTTGTGCTTGAATTCGATATGGTGCAGATGGGGCAGAAAACCCGGACTGTGATGGGTATCAAAGGCAGTAAAGAGCATAAATTGACCCGCATCGAGATTTTAGCTCCTGATATTGCTGCTGGTCAGATTATGCTTCTCGACATGGAAAACAGCGAGATGAGGATGTACATGCCGGCTCTTAATCAGATTATTGTGCAGTCACTGGCCGCTTCTGCAGCCGGGTATGGTATCAACATTGACCTTGACGACTTAACGCAAAGCCTCAGCCTTGAAGGATTAGCTGGTGAGATTATTGAAGTTGTGGAAACCGAGGCCGGATTAGAGTATGTAGTAGCTGTTGCGGTTACAGATGAGCAGGTGCCGGTGCTTGTGATGCAGGGCATCGAAGTTGATCCTAAAGATTTGGTGCAGCATATCTGGATCGATGCTCAATTCATCCCCTACAAACTGGAAAGCTTCCAGGATGGCACATCCCTAGGCAGCTTAGTCCTGTCCGAATATGAGATTAATGTGGGCATGGAAACTGATGAACTGCGAGAAATGCCCGATGTTCCGCTGTTGCAGTTTTAGGAGGGATACTGGTGAATAAGAAGATCAGTCTGCTGTTAATTCTGATATCGGTTCTGGTTTGGTCCGGTACAGTTGGTGCTCAAGCAGGGTTGGTTGTGGGGTATACCGGTTCCGAGTGGTATACAGGCGTTGAAGCGCAGGCTGAAGCGCGGCGGTTGATTGGTTTTGTCGGTTACGAGCGGGATTATGCGTCCGGTATGATTGCTGTAACTAACGAGACCCCCACTATCTTGGGCTATGCCGAGATTGGCAGGGAAGCTTTTCTCGGCAATCTTAAATACGCTGTGAGCGCTCATGGCGGCAGTCCGGATCTATATACTGATGCTCAGGCTAGTGGTAAGCTCGGTGTTCGGGGTGAATTACTGCGGTTAAGCGGCAGCAGAGCATACGGGGTAGAAGCAGAAGCCAATATTTTGGGCTCACCATCATTAAGCGTTAAACCTTACATAGAGCTGCGGCAGGATGGTATTCTCAAAGCCCAAGTTGGGCTCGGCACCCATCCGGTATTTCTCAATCTTACTTATGGGTTCAGCTCTGATCCGCAGATCAAAACCAGCCTGTTTGGCACCTACCATATTGGCGAACGCTTTGATTACGGGATTAGCTTTACATTTGCTGACACGCTCAGTATCAGGCAGACGCTGAGCACTGAAAACAACCCAAGTCTCAGTTTATCCTGGGATGGTGTCGACTATCCCTTTAAGGTTGGTATTGTCTGGAAAAATAAACAGTTTCAGTGGCATGTCAGCTACGCGGTGAAATTATAACCCGAATTCTATTGCGAAGATGTAAAGCTTGCGTTATAATTAAGCATGGCGATTACATTGATTTAATTTAATATAGCGGATACAAAGGGGATTTAGATTCAGTGGATATTGTTTTATTCGAACCAGAAATTCCGGCAAATACCGGTAACATCGCCCGGCTGTGCGCGGTTGTTAACTGCCGGCTGCACCTGATTAGGCCTTTGGGCTTTTTTCTTGATGATCGGCACTTAAAGCGGGCCGGACTCGATTATTGGGACAAGCTGGATTGGCAGATCCATGACAACTGGGAAGCTTTTTATCAGAATCATTCCCACCAGCGGATTTTTTTTGTGGAAACGGGCGGCAAAAAGCTGTACACAGATGTCAAGTTCCAGCCCGATGACTGCTTGGTTTTCGGAAGTGAATCTAAGGGGATAGACTCTGCGCTCTTTCGAGATTGTCCTGACTATCACATATCCCTGCCGATGATTAATCCCCGCTCGCTCAATCTCGCCAATACTGTCGCAATTGTTGTTTATGAAGCGTGGCGGCAGTTGGGTTTTCAAGACGTCTTAAGTGAATAAAGTAACTCGTTTGAGGTGAGTAATGGTGAAAATTTTCAATTTTAGAGGTGGGGTACACCCTGATTACAATAAAGATATCACCAGCGATAAACCGATCAAGGTTTTGCCGGCCCCACAGCAGGTAGTGATTCCTCTCACGCAGCACACCGGCGCACCCGCCGAGCCAACTGTGAAAAAAGGCGATGAAGTGCTGCTGGGCCAGGAAATTGGCAGAGCCAGCCATGCTGTATCTGCATCTGTGCACGCATCAGTTTCCGGAACAGTAGTAGCGGTAGAACCAAGGCCAACAATCAATGGGCGCTCTGTTCTCTCGGTAGTGATTGATAACAACGGCCGCGATGCCAGAGCTCCCATGAGCGGGCACGATGATCCGATTCAGCTTTCAGCTGAAGAAATCCGAAAAAGAGTAGAAAGTGCCGGTATCGTCGGTTTGGGCGGTGCAGCTTTTCCAACCAGTGTTAAGTTGAACACGCCGGCTGACTGCAAAATTGATTATCTCCTGATCAACGGCAGTGAGTGCGAGCCTTACCTAACCGCTGACCAGCGGGTAATGGAAGAATATACCGAAGATGTGATTTTAGGCGCAAAACTGATAGCGAAAGCCAGCGGCGCTGAGAAAATTATCATCGCGATTGAAGCTAATAAACCGGAAGCGATCCGAAAAATGCAGGCGCTTGCCGGGTCAAATCAGATCGAGGTAGTCGCCCTTGCGGTGAAATATCCTGCAGGTGGGGAGAAACAGCTGATTAAAGCAGTGCTCGGTAGAGAAGTGCCGGAGCACGGTCTGCCTTCAATGTGCGGGGTTTTAGTGCAGAATGTAGAAACCGCCTGGGCAACAGCTAAAGCCTGCAAAACCGGACAGCCCCTCATTGAGCGGGTGGTAACAGTTTCGGGGGATGGAATCAAAGAACCGAACAACTTCTTGGTGAGAATCGGAACCCCGTTTAGAGAGATTATCGAGGCTGCCGGAGGTTTTACAGGCGAACCGGGTAAAGTAATCGCCGGTGGACCCATGATGGGGTTAGCCCAATTTGACCTGGATGTGCCGATGGTAAAAGGCGTTTCCGGTATTCTTGTGTTTTCCCAAAAAATGGTCAAGCAGTATGAGCCGATACCATGCATCAAGTGTGCTCGCTGCGTAGATGTTTGTCCTGTTTACCTCATGCCGGTTCGGATTGAGCTGTTTGCAATGAACGGTATGTGGGATGAGGCTGAGGATTATGGTGCGATGGACTGCATCGAGTGCGGATGCTGCACCTATATCTGTCCTTCGAAGCGGGAGCTTTTGGATTGGATTAGGGTAGCAAAAACGGAAATCGTTGAAGCAAAGCGGCGCCAAACTAGCTAATAGATTAGGAGGATATGCGGTGGAAGGAACACGTTTAGTGCTGTCTCCATCACCTCATGTGCGTGATGAGGATACGACACAGAAAATAATGCTGACAGTTGCAGCTGCTCTAATTCCGGTGTGGGCTGCAGCAACATATTTTTATGGATTCAACAGTATTCGCCTGGTGCTGGCCAGTGTAATCGCTGCGATTGGGTCTGAGGCATTGTTCTTGGCTTTAAGGCGCAAACCCATTACTGTTTCTGATGGCAGCGCATTGGTAACTGGACTGCTGTTGGGCTTGAGTCTGCCGCCGACACTGCCTACCTGGATGGCTGTGTTTGGTAGTTTTATCGCGATTGTAGTCGGCAAACAAGTTTTTGGCGGTTTAGGCTACAATCCTTTTAACCCGGCTCTGGTTGGTCGGGCTGTATTGGTAGCATCTTTTGCAACCCAGATGACAACCTGGACCGCGCCATTTACCGATGCTGTGACAAATGCGACACCCCTGGTGAGTAACGCCGCTTCATATTCTGAGCTGTTTTTTGGAGCCGTACCCGGATCACTGGGTGAGACTTCAGCTTTAGCAATTCTGTTAGGCGGAATTATTCTCTTTTACCGTGGTGTGCTGGATTACCGCATTCCGGTTGGGTTTATTGGTACAGTTGCAGTGTTCTCGCTGCTGTTTGGTCAGGATGTGATTTATCAGCTCTTAAGCGGCAGCCTGCTGTACGGTGCTATTTTTATGGCAACAGATATGGTCACATCGCCAATCACACCAGTTGGACGCTGGCTGTTTGGGATTGGATGCGGATTGGTTCTAGTTATCATCAGGTTCTGGGGTAATTTACCCGAAGGATTAACTTACAGCATTCTGCTGATGAATGCACTGACACCATTATTAAATCGGTGGACACGTCCGCGGATTTATGGCCGAGGGGTGAAAAACGCATGAAGGCATCAATGAGGCAGGTAATCGTACTGACAATTATTGCAGTGGCATCTGCGCTGGTGCTGTCGATGGTTTATAACTTTACCTATGATCCGATTCAGCGCAATAGGGCCGCTGCCCTTGAGGGCAGTATTCTGGCAGTGCTGCCGGGGGCAGTTGATTTTAATGTGATTGAAGCAGAGCTCACGGAAAGGATCGATGATGACCGTTCAACTGTAAGAAGCACGCCAAGCAGTGACAGCGGACCGCTCATGCTCTACCAGGGATTGGATGAGAGCGGTAAGGCTGTGGGCTTTGCTTTTGTGGGTGAAGGAGCCGGATACGGCGGCATCGTAAAGATTATGGTTGGGGTTGATCACAACACCGAGCTGATTTCCGGGCTTGAGGTTTTAGAGCACGCTGAAACACCTAATCTTGGCAGTAAAATCGAAGATGCCAGTTTCCGCAATCAGTTTATCGGCAAAGGGCTTAATGATCCGCTAACCGTTGGACAAGATATAGATAAGGTTTCCGGTGCGACCGTATCTTCCAATGCTGTCACTGCAGCAATTAAGGGGCAATACGCTCTTGCTCTTGAAGCCTATAAGGAGGCGGTTAAGAATGAATAAAATGGTTAAAGATTTTCTCCGCGGACTGTGGGATGAACATCCAACCTTTCGGTTAACCATCGGTCTGTGTCCCACCTTAGCCGTTACTACAAGTGCAGTGAATGGCTTAGGCATGGCCCTAGCAACCACATTCGTTTTGGTATGCTCCAGTCTGCTGGTAAGTATGCTCAAGCGGTTCATCCCCGGAGAGGTGCGGATTCCGGCATACATTATTATCATTGCTACATTTTCAACTACAATTGAGTATTTAATGGAGGCTTTTACTCCCGATCTCCACGCCTCTTTAGGCGTATTTATTCCCTTGATTGTAGTTAACTGCATTATTCTCGGCCGCGCTGAAGCTTACGCTTCCAAGATGCCGGTGCTTTGGTCCGGATTTGACGCGTTGGGAATGGGCTTGGGTTTTACCTGGGGCTTAACCTTAATCGGCTCCATTAGAGAGCTTTTGGGTTCCGGCACAGTTTTCGGCATGAATGTGCTTCCTGATGGCTTTACACCGATTGCCCTGTTAACATCACCGCCGGGAGCGTTTATTACTGTTGGCAGTCTGCTGGCTCTGATGAACTTTATCGGTGCAAAGATTTCAGAGCGAACCAAATCCCGCAGCGCAGAGACTGCTAATTAGGAGGGGAGAACGTGGAATATTTACTGCTGTTTATCGGTACGGTAGTTGTTAATAACTTTGTTCTGGTGCAGTTTTTAGGACTCTGTCCGTTTATCGGTGTTTCCAGGCAGGTTTCAACCTCAGTTGGAATGGGAGCAGCAACTACATTTGTTATGGTCATGGCTGCTCTTGCCTCCTGGTTGATTCAGCATTTTATCTTGATTCCTTACGGATTAGAATATCTCCAGACTGTGTCCTTTATTTTGGTTATTGCATCGATGGTGCAGCTGGTAGAAATGTTCCTGCACAAATCCAGCCCGGGTCTCTATCAAGCGATGGGGATTTTCCTGCCGTTAATTACTACTAACTGCGCGGTTCTTGGTTTAGCAATTAACGCTGTGCTCCGCAGCTATAGCTTAGGAGAATCTTTAGTCTACGGTCTTGGTGCCGGGGTAGGCTTTACCCTTGCTCTGGTGCTCATGGCAGGAATTCGCGAGGAGTTGGAATTTGCCGACATTCCTAAACCGCTTAAGGGTGCTGCTATTGCGTTTATTACTGCTGGCCTGCTCTCCCTTGCCTTCAGCGGCTTTGCCGGAATGATTTAGGTATAACGAAGGAGTGAATCAATTTGAGTAACAGCCTGATGGCTTTGTTGAGTATGGGTGGATTAGGGGTGCTCTTATCCATCGGCCTTGCGGTTGCTTCCAAGAAGTTTGCGGTAGAAGTGGATCCGAAGGTTGAAGAGCTTGAGATCGCCCTGCCTGGAATTAACTGCGGCGCTTGCGGCTATGCTGGCTGCCGGAGCCTGGCGGAAGCAATTGCCGATGGCAAAGCTCCTGTTAACGGATGTCCGGTCGGCGGTATCGATGTTGCCGAAAAAGTTGCTGAGATTATGGGGGCTGAAGCAGGCCTTGCTCCGCAGCGGAAAGTAGCTCAGGTACTCTGCAAAGGCGGCCATGCAGAAGCAGTGCAGAGAGCTGAATACAGCGGTCCTATGGACTGCCGCGTTATGAATCTGATCCAAGGCGGCGATAAGGGCTGCACCTATGGGTGTCTCGGTGGAGGAACCTGTGTTAAAGCTTGTCCTTTTGATGCGATGTATATGAATGAAAACGGCCTTCCGGTTGTCATCGAAGATAAATGCACCGGCTGCGGCGAGTGCGTTAAAGCTTGTCCCCGGGATATCATTGTATTAGCCGGTGAAGAAATGGGTGTTCACATCCGCTGCCGTTCTCTAGCCTTAGGCAAGGAAGTTCGCAAAGTGTGTCAGGTTGGCTGCATTGCCTGCCGCCGCTGCGAAAAAGAATGTCCGGTGGATGCGATCACTGTTACCGACAATTTAGCTGAAATCGATTATGAAATCTGCATTAACTGCCGCAAATGCGTAGCGGTCTGTCCGGTGAACACGATCGAGTATCAGGAGGGCAAACCGATTATTAAGCGGAAGAAGGCCAGTTAAGCAGAAGGATGATTATATGAAGAATAAAAAGATAGTTATTGCGGTGCTGGTGCTGGCAGTAGTCGGTGGAATGATCGGTGCATTTTGGCTTAAGAACCGCCAGCTGCAGGCACAGCCAATTACTTCAGCTCAACAAACTCGTTTTTTAATGGATACCTCGGTGGAGATTCGAGCTTCCGGTCCCGATGCGGAAGCGGCTGTTTCGGCAGCTTTTGCTGAAATGGCGCGCGTGGAGCAGCTTTTCTCGCGGCATATTGAAACCAGTGATATTGCCCGGATCAATAATGCTGATGGTATTTGGGTTGAGGTTGCACCTGAAGTAATCTCTCTTTTGGAGAAAGCCATCCACTACAGCAACCTCAGCGGCGGCACTTTTGATATTACCATTGGCGCCCTGCTGGATTTATGGAACTTCGGCGGCGGTAATAATAGAGTGCCGGCACCAGCTGAAATTAATCAGGCATTAGCCTTAATTGATTACACCGTCCTAGAGATTGATTCCAACACAAGCCAAGTGCGAATTCCCAAAGGAATGGTATTGGATCTGGGTGGTATCGCCAAAGGATATGCGGTTGATCGGGCTTCTGCTGTCCTGAAGCAGACAGGCGTTATCTCCGGCATGATTTACGCTGGAGGAGATATCACTACCATCGGAGCCAAGAGTGATGGCAGCCCATGGCGGGTGGGAGTGCAGCATCCCCGGATATCGACTCAGCTGATTGGCATTTTAGAGATGGCAGACAGCTCAATTGTAACATCCGGTGATTATGAGCGCTATTTTACAGCAGATGGTGTGCGCTATCATCATATTCTTAATCCCCACACCGGATATCCCGCACAGGGTCTGATCAGTGTCACTATCTACGGTTCGAATGCTGCCGATGCTGACGCTCTGTCGACTGCCATTTTTGTTTTAGGCTGGGAGCGGGGTCAGGATTTGATTGAGAATCTACCCGGTTACGAGGCTGTGATGATGGATTCATCAGGAAATGTTTGGGTATCTTCAGGTTTGAAGGACAAAATCCAGCTTCTATAGACCTGGTTGCAGAGAAACAGACTAACTGTTATAATACAGTTAGTCTGTTTTTGGTAATGATTACTATCAAGCTGAATACTTATCAGTCTTCTCAGCAGATACTAGTTGAATAGGAGTGATTTGGATGTATGATTTAGCAATACTGGGAGGCGGACCGGGTGGTTTGACCGCGGGCATGTACGCCGGGAGGGCAAATCTGAAGACGATCGTGATTGACAAAGGTTTACCCGGCGGACAGATGCAGAACACTCTCGAGATTGAAAACTACCCGGGTTTTAAGAACATCACTGGGGCCCAGCTCTCGGAGCTTTTGTATGAGCACATGCTGGAATTTGGTGCTGAGTGGAAGCAAGCAGAAATTGTTGATGTTAATTTTGAGGGCAGTGAGAAGCAAATAGTCCTAGCGGGTGGAGAGACAATCTCGGCAAAAGCAGTTATTATTGCCACTGGAACTCAACCTCGCAGGCTCAATGTCCCCGGTGAGACACTGTTAGCTGGTCGAGGTGTCAGCTACTGCGCTACCTGCGATGGCGCGTTTTTCCGCAATAAGCAGGTTGTGGTAGTCGGCGGAGGCGATTCGGCTGTGGAAGAAGGTATTTTTTTAACTCGCTTTGCAGCCCAGGTAACCATCATTCACCGCCGCGACCAGCTGCGGGCAGCCCCCATTCTCCAAAAAAGAGCTTTTGCCAATGATAAAATTAATTTCATTTGGGATACCGTGGTTGAGGAGATTGTCGGTGAAAACCGCGTAACTCAAGTGAAGCTGAAGAATGTCAAAACCGGTGAGGCATCGGAATTAGACGCCGATGGAGTCTTTATTTATATCGGCTATCTGCCTAACACTGGCTATTTAAAGAACTCTGGAGTTCTCAATGACAATGGCTTTATTGACACCGATGAGAAAATGGCCACCAAAATACCTGGGGTCTTCGCAATTGGCGATGTTAGAGAAACATATCTGCGGCAGATTGTGACAGCCGCTGGTGATGGAGCGCTGGCTGCGATGAGCGCCTACCATTACCTAGAAACACTCTAGGCAGAGATGCATAAAATAAGACGATTAAACCAATACTTTCATATATAGGAAAATAATGCGCAGGTTCTAACGGGAGGGAAATATGAAAGTCAGGTTTGTCGTCTTATTTATTTTGCTATTACTGCTGACTCTGATTTCGCCGCTCAGCATCGCTGATGGTTTGGGCTCGCGCTATTTAAAAAAGGGAACGCGGGGTCCCGATGTTGAGCAGCTCCAGGAATATCTTTATCATCTAGGCTATCAGCTGGCGGTGGACGGCATCTTCGGAGCAGAAACAGATGCCGTGGTGCGGCAGTTTCAGCGGGACCGCGGCCTAGCGGTAGATGGCATCGTCGGACCCCAGACGCTGGCAGCACTGCAAGCGGACGCTCTAGCGAATCAGGTTTATATCGTGAAGAAAGGGGATACCCTGTCCCATATTGCCAAAGCTTACAGCGTTTCTTTAGATGAGCTGATCCAAGCGAACGACTTAGCCTCAACCGTCATTTACCCCGGCCAGACTTTGGTGATTCCAGCCGCAGCTGCCGCCATGGAAACGCAGGAATATGTGGTTCGCTCCGGAGAGAATTTATCAGTGATAGCTCAAAAATTCGGTCTTTCAGCCGCAGACTTGGCAGATTTCAATGAAATCAACGATCCCAACCGCATCCAAGCAGGGCAGCTTTTAACTATTCCTGCCGGAGCAGTGAAACCAGCTGCTGCGGTAACCAGCAATCGGCCGCCTCAATTCAACTGGCCTGTTTCCGGAAAGATATCATCACCATATGGCTGGCGCAATCATCCGATTACCAATGTGCGCCATTTTCACGGTGGCATTGATATCGCAGCTGCTCAGGGAACTGTGGTGCGGGCAGCCGCTGCCGGTCGGGTAATCAGGGCGGAATGGATGGGTGATTACGGATACGGGATAGTAATCGACCACGGCGGGGGATACACGACCTGGTACGGGCATAATTCCCAGCTCTTGGTGAAAAAGGGAGATGTGGTTGCCGCCAATCAAGCTATTGCTCGAGTCGGCTCCACCGGTGTTTCAACCGGACCCCATCTTGATTTCCGCATTAAGTACAATAACCAAACTGTGGACCCACTCAAACTGCTGCCATAGAAAAACCGAGCAGTCATCGCCACTGCTCGGTCTTTTAGTTCAACAATCGTTTTAATGCGCCCATCAGTTCATCGATGGCATCAACCTGTCCGTCTTCAATTGCCCGCAGCAGACAGCTGTGGCTGTGCTCTTCGAAGATAATCATACCTACTCGATCAAGCGCAGCGCGGGCTGCCGAAACTTGGGTGAGCACATCGATGCAGTACTTTTCATCCTCAATCATTTTTTGAATGCCCCGGATCTGTCCTTCGATGCGTTTTAAGCGCTGGATAATCTTCTTTTTTGATTCGTTATCATCCATGCACAATCACCTCGATATTAATATGATACCGGGTAGGGGCATATTTGTCAAATCCACTGATAGCGGAGGTTGGTGCCAGCTTTGGGAATAATACCATCGATAATGCTCAGCAATCTCCCCAACAGCCCGGGTTTCTCATAGTAGGTTTGAATGTAATATGTACCGGTGATACCCGCCAATTCCAGCGCTTTCTGCTCCGCATCCTTAAGTGTGCCGAGTTCATCGACTAATCCAGCTTCCAAGGCCTGCCTGCCTGTCATGATCCGGCCATCGGCTACCTGTTCAACCTGGTCTCGCGGAAGATTGCGAGCAGTGGACACATCTTCCACAAATTGATCCCACGCATCCATGATCAGCTCGGTCAGCAGCTCTCGTTCTGCGTCGCTTAAGGGTCGCGAAGCAGAGCCCATGTCCTTAAACTCTCCCGATTTAACTACTTCAACATCAATGCCTAACATCTCATAAAGCTCAGCTAAGTTAGCAGACTGCATGATCACACCGATTGATCCGGTGATAGTGGAGCCATTGGCATAAATGTAATCAGCAGCAGCCGCGGTATAGTACCCACCCGATGCGGCAGTATCTCCCAGGGAGGCGACCACCGGTTTGCCCTGCTGCCTTAAATCTAGGACAGCCCGATACAGCTCCTGCGACGCAGCTGCTGAACCGCCGGGACTGTTAATTCTTAAAATGACTGCCTTAATCCTTGCATCCTCAGCGGCAGCGTGCAGCTGGTCGAGATAAGAACCGCCGGTCTTCACCAGCGAAGCACCGCTGCTTTCACCAATCACACCATCGATGTAGATCAAGGCAACCCCGTCGCCAAACTGCATGCGGTTAAAGCGGATCAGCCCGATTCTGATGATCACAGCAGCGATTATCAGCACTAAGAATATTTTAAAAAACTTTCTGCCATTAAGAACCATACCGATTCCTCCCTTTCAGGATTTCATGAGCAGCCTTGACACTGATTTCCTTAACATAGACTGTTCCGTCTTTGGACAGCGGCTGCCAAAAGCGTTCGTGCCAGTGGATTAAAACCATTTTTCCGTTGAGAAAGTAAGTTTTGGGTATGCGCCGATTGATTGCGGTGCGGCGGGCTCTGATGCTGACAACTGCACCGTAAAGATCCAGGGCGTGGGGGTGATCAGTTAAGTCAACGCAGCTCATGCCCATGGCGATTTTACCTACAATCGGACAGCTGACGCCATCAATCGAGACCTGCATCGGCTTGTTAATCAGTTGGACGATGGTGCTGTGGAGATGGCGGCGCAGGCCGCCGTTATTTGGTACCAAACCCAGACCATCGCTGTATCCGATGGGAATCACACCGATGATCGAATCCCGCTTGGTGATATAGGTGCGATTGTAACCGATTGGCTCTCCTTTAGCAGCGCGGTGCACCTGGATGATTCGCGTGTACAGCTGCCAGGTATTGCTCAGCTTAATATCGGGGGGCAGCTTTACTCGCGACTGGCCGAACAGGGCTGTGCCGATCCGCACTAAATCCAAGTGGCTTTCCGGCAGGGTGAAGAGAGCAGAGCTGTTGGCGGCGTGCCAAATCAGCTCCGGTAGACCTGCATCAAAAAACGCCTGCTTCACTTCTAACAGCCGCTTAAGCTGGAGTTTGGTGTATGCATAATTACTATCAGCTTCGGCAAAATGAGTATAAACACCTGCGAGCTGGAGAAATTTTTGCTCCAAAATCTGGCGGGCGCAGTCAACAGCGAGTTCTGGTGCAGCGCCAATCCGGTTCAGGCCTGTATTGATCTTTAAATGAACCTGAAGCTGTTTCTGCCGCGTTAAAGCCTGCTCAGCAAGGGGAATGATGATGCGGGGATCGCTTACGGTTACTGTGAGATTGTGCTCAATTGCGGTGGAAGCTTGTTCCGGCAGCACGGGTGTTAACACTAATATCGGAGTTTGAACCCCGGCTTCGCGAATTTCAACTGCCTCCTGAACATCACTGACTGCCAAACCCGTAACGCCCTTAAGCTCTAGAAACATGGACACAGCCTTGATCCCATGTCCATACGCATCTGCTTTAATGACTGGACATACTTGCGCACTGGTGAAATGCTGAACTGTCTGCAGGTTAGCCCCAATTGCGCTTAAATCAACAGCGAGCCAGGTCGGCCCTAACCATTTCATCAACTACTCATTCCTAACTATTATTTTTACCTGTCAGCTGATTGTAAATGCGAACAGCAGGATTCCACAAAGTGTAGAGAGGAGAAAGAGGCAGGTCAAACTCGCCAACATACTCAACGAGTTGAGCCCCGAAACCTTCTTTAAACCGGTATAGGCCGTAGAGGGGATTGTCGGGATTGAGGTCGCCCGAGACACCGCGGAAATCATAGGTGGTGCACCCTAAACCTTTAGCCCAGCGGATCATCGCCCACTGCAGGGCATAGCTGGCCTGCAGATTGCGTTTGGTATTGCTGGAAGCGCCGTATACATACCAGGCCCGTCTTCCTAAGCAAAAGGCAATCGCTCCTCCCAGCGGTTGGTTGTCATGGAAAGCAAGGAACAGCTGAGCAGTCCTGGGAACAACCAGGGCATCCCAGAGATTTTCAAAATACTCGAACGAGCGGATTTTAAAGTTATCCCTGACAGCAGTCTCCTGAAGCAGAGGATAGAATAGCTCCAAATCAGATTTAACTCGGCTCAAGTGGACAGTAACCCCGCGGCGCTCGGCGTAGCCGATATTGTAGCGGGTTTTACTTTTCATGTTTTTCAGGATTGTATCAAGAGAAGGGCGGATATCAAGCTCCATAATGAATTTTGGCTGCACGTTGTTAAAATCAAGACCGGTATCAATTTGCTTAAGTCTTCTAGCAGTGTCAGCCCACACTGGGTCGTCCTTTTTGAGCGCCGGATCCATTTTCCACAGCAGGGCGCCGTGAGCTTTACCCAGTTCGCGTCCAGCTTCCAGCAGGAAATCCAATGCTTCCGGACTGGAGAACAGGGGTCCCCTGGGAGAGTAAAAAATGCATTTGCCGGGTAAGGGCAGTCTGCGTTTGAGAATCAGTGCACTCGCCTGGATCTGGCCGTTAGCGGATACTGCCAGCGGGAGAGCTTCCCAGCCTGTATGGGCTTTGAGTTCTCCCCAGTAGGTAGTCTGCAGTAGATCGCCGGCGGGATGGGAGGCGATGTAGTGATTAAACAATTCAGGATGGCTGTCAAACAGCTTGGCTTCCATGGCTGGGTCACTCCTCCGGAAAAAGAAAACTATTACCATTATATGCCGCCTAAGCTAAATATGTGATTTAGAGACTACAAGAATATTGCAGCTTGGTACGAGATTCTCGTACTAAGATACAATCTGCATGCGTATGATTATGTAAGCGTCTAAGGGGGTTGAGGGTTGAGATGAGAAAATGGATCAGTGTTCTGCTGCTGGTAGTTTTCCTGGGAAATCTTGCATTTGCCCAACCACAGGATTTTCCCGAAATTAACGCCGTCGCAGTCGTCATTTACGACGCAGATTTCGATCAAATGATTTACGGCAAAAACCCGCATGATCAGCGATCCATTGCCAGCCTTACTAAGATCATGACCATGCTCTATGTTTGCGAGCTGGTGGAACAGGGCAAAATTGCCCTCGATGATGTGGTAACAGCGAGTTCTAATGCGGCCAGTCGGGACGGAACCGAGATCAAACTTAAGGCAGGGGACAAATTCACCGTAGAGGAGCTTTTGTACGCATCTGCGTTGGCCTCGGCTAACGATGCGGCGGTAGCGCTGGCAGAGTATACCGCCGGGTCAGAAGCAGAGTTTGCTAAGTTGATGACCAAGCGGGCCAGAGAAATGGGATTAACCGATACTAATTTTGTGGACTGCACGGGGCTTTTATCAATTTACAGCGGAAATTATTCAACCGCCTACGAGATGGCAGTGCTGTCCCGGATTGCTATGGAAAACGAGCTGTTTAAACGCCTGGTTTCCACCAAAGAGTATGAACTGAAGCCTCAGAACCGCACGATCCGCAACTCCAATGTGCTCCTTCATGAAGTAGAAGGGGTAAATGGAATTAAAACCGGAGCAACCACACCCGCGGGACACACTTTGATAACTAGCGTGGAGCGGAATGGGCGTAGTTTAATTATTGTTGTGCTGGGGGCACCCAGCCGCGAGTCCCGCAATGAGCAGTCAGAAGCGCTCGTTGAGTATGCCTATTCCAAACTCAAAACTATCATACCTGCGGGGCAGGCTGTCACCCAGGTAAAAGTGACCGATGGTGTTACCCATCTCGTCGATGCTGTTTTGGAGCGGGATCTGTCCATGTTTGCCTTCGAGCCTAAAGATGCTGAGATTGATACCAAGATCGAGCTAAAGGACAACCGGGCTCCGGTTGATAAAGGCGATAAAGTTGGTGAGCTGGTGATTATCCGCAATGGGGAGGAATATGGGCGAATAGATTTGGTATCCAACCAGAACACTGGTTTGGCATCGGTGCTGCGGCGGCTGTGGAATCGCATTGTGGAGTTTTTCAGCCGACTGTTTTAAGGGGGAGGGTGGCTTGTGCGAGTTTCCAGTTCGATGGTGGCTAGGCGCATCTTGATCATGTTTGCAGTCCTCATCGCAGTAGTCTCATTTTTAGGAGGACGTTTAGTATATATCCAGTTTTTCCAGAATCCATTCTATGTCAGCAAGGCAATGGAGCAGCGGCTGCAGAAGATTCCCGTTGATCCGAAACGGGGGGCGATTTATGACCGCAACGGTATTCCCCTTGCAGTGACAGTGAGCGCCAGCGCGGTTTACGCTATACCGATGGAGATCAAAGACAAAGAAGCCACTGCCCGCACGCTCGCTGATATTCTTGACCTTGATTATGAATTTGTACTTAACAGGCTCAAAAAATCCACGGCGAGCGAATGGATCAAGAAACGAGTGACAACTGATGAAGTGCTTGAGATTCACCGGGCTGATCTGCCCGGTGTGGGTGTAGTTGATAACCCAACTCGGTTTTATCCCTATGGTTCGATTGCACCTCAGGTTTTGGGAATTGTCGGCATTGATAATCAGGGGTTGGAAGGAATTGAGCTTTATTACGATCAGTATCTGAGGGGCATCAAAGGTGAGGCAGTCTTTGAAAGAGACGCGGTGGGGCGCATTATTGATGACGGAATCAAGGGATATACCGCAGGGATAGACGGAGCTGATATCATCCTTACCATAGATTTCTACATTCAGCAGATTGCGGAAAGGGAAGTCAGGCGAGCTGCATTAGAAACTGGATCACGGCTGGCTTTAATCGTGATTGCGGATCCGAAAACCGGTGAGATTTTGGCCAATGCAATCTATCCCAGCTATGATCTTCTCAATTACAATGATTATCCAATTGAAAACCGCAGAAACATCGTGGTTACAGACACATATGAGCCGGGTTCAACTTTTAAAGCGGTTACTGCGGCGGCCGCCCTGGATTCCGGTATTGCTAGTCTGCACACCCACTTCTTTGATCCAGGGTATATCATGGTTTCGGGTTGGAGAATCCGCTGCTGGAATCGGGGCGGTCATGGACCTCAGTCCTTTACTCAAACTCTCGAGAACTCCTGCAATCCCTTTTACGCTAAGCTGGGAATTGATCTGGGCGGCGAACGGTTTTATGATTATCTGAAAGCGTTTAAACTTGGTGATCGATTAGGGGTGGATTTTCCGGGAGAAGCCCCTGGGACAGTGCGGCCGCCATCAGAAAAAGTTCCCCTGGTAACTTGGGCCAATATTGGTTTCGGCCAGGGCTTGACAACCACACCAATTCAGCTTTTAGCTGCCTTTGCTGCGATTGCCAATGACGGCATCTTTAATGTTCCCCACTATGTAAAGGCAATTGTTACTCCCGAGGGTGAGCAGCCGCCGAATATTCCGCCGCCGGAGCGAGTTATCGATCAGGAAACTGCTGCCACTGTCAGCAGTGTGCTCCGGTCAGTGATTGCCAACGGTTCAGGGAAAAGAGCGGATGTAAAAGGATATAATGTGGCAGGGAAAACCGGCACTGCACAGCTGGTAGAAAACGGACGCTACTCCCATTCTAAAACCGTTACTTCGTTTGCGGGCTATGCTCCTGAGGATGATCCCCAAATGGTGGGTTTAATCGTGCTGTGGGAACCCCAAGGCGCGTTTTACGGCGGCATTATTGCCAGCCCCGTGTTTGCGCGATTGGTAGAGCAGATCATGCCTTATTTAGGTGTTAAGACCAGAGCAGTTGAAGAGATTGATGGGCGCAGCGCGGTAAAAGTACCTGATGTGCTCGGCAAAGCTGTTCATGAAGCGCAAAAAACCCTGACTGAGCAGGGTTTTAGAGTTGAAGTGGCTGGCGGAGGCACTCGCATCATCGACCAGATTCCAGCGCCGAACGCGCAAGTTCCACCTCAGACGACGGTTATTATCTACACTGATTTGGATTATCAGCCCACATACAGCGATCTTCCCGACCCTATTGGTGTGTGAAAGCAGTTTGGCAGAGGTGGGCGAGAGGGCACTCTTCGCAGTTAGGCTTACGGGCGCTGCACACCCTTCTACCGTGGAGGATCAGCCAGTGATGGGCGTCCTTCCAGTATTCTTCCGGGATCAGAGCAGTCAGCTGCTCTTCAGTTTGGTTTGGATTGGAACTTGCTGCCAGACCGAGCCGATTGGCCACCCGGTGAACATGAGTATCGACGGGAAAAGCTGGTACATTAAAGGCATTAGCCAGCACCACATTGGCAGTTTTCCGGCCCACACCGGGAAGTTTCATCAGCTCTTCCCGGGTTCGGGGCACTTCGCCGTTGTAGTTATCAATCAGAATCTCGCAGGTTCTTTTGATATTTTTGGCCTTGGTCTGCCACAACCCTGCGGTGCGAATATAGGATTCAATTTCTTGAATCGACAGCTGCTCCAGAGATTCCACCGTGGGATGATCCGCAAAAAGCTTCCGGGTGATGATATTAACCCGCTGATCAGTGCACTGGGCTGAAAGAATCGTGGCAATCAAGAGCTGAAAGGGAGTTTCGTGCTCCAGTTCAGTTGTAGGATTCGGATAGAGTTGAGCTAAAATCTCTAAAATTTCATCTACTGCAGCTTGTTCCAGCATAGTTTACGCTCCTTTTGGTACCAAAAGAGCGCTTTGATTTACGGAAGCGCTCTTTCACACGTTATGCACACCTTGAACATCATCTTCACTGAGAATCTTCGGCTCAGGTTGGTGAGCCGCTGCACTATGGTCGCATTTGGTGCAGCCTTCACAGTTTTTAGTGACCTTTACCAATCCATCTTCATCTATAATCAGTCCATGAGGACAGTCATGGACGTTTTCATTCAACTTCAATAAACTGTTGATCACATCAAAAATCTTATCCTTAAGCGTCTTCTTCTCGGTTGGACGCAGGTCTGCCAGCGCTTCTCGGTAAGTAACCTGCTCCTGAGTCAGCCTGGATTTAGCAATGCGGTGGTAAGTAGCGTAGAGAAACAGATCTGCTTCGGTCCGGTTGGGAAATTCATCCAGAAGTCTTTCCCGGCGGATTTCTTCAACTACCGGTTTGTAAATATCTTCATACCACTGCTTGGCGACGTGGAGAAAACTGTCGTTGATATAATATCTTTTGTATTCTTCGTGTTCGAAGCGCTCAATCTGCTTCAGCAGCTCCTGATACATACCCAGCTCAGTAAACTGGATATCCGATAATCCGGTGCGGTACTCAAAGTTGGCCCGCTCCCGCCACAACAGATGCTGCGGTGTATCACCGGTGGGCAGAAACTCAGTAACATAGGCATCGATATAGATCTGTCCGATTTCTTTGGCAGCAGCTACCCGGTGGTTTCCATCTACAACATAGTATTTGTCTTTGATTTTGTATAAATCTACAGGGGGCAGGATCACGCCTTCCTCTAATGCCTTTTTAATTCCGGCATAGCGCTCCATGGCATTGCGGGAGGTTAAGCGAAAGCGAAACTGAGAATCAAAATCCTGCCAGCGGTTGACTGAACCGACAATTCGTTTTACCTCGACAGTGCGCAGTCCCAGCTCAATTGATTCAGTAAGGTTCTGCTCCGACATTTGGCGATCGAACGATTCGACCGTTCCTCGCAGGAACATCTGGCCACCTCCTTTAGGCGCGGACTAATCTTCGTCAGTGTCTAATATATAATAGCCGTATCCGTTAATCACCTTAGTGTTGTTGACAACATCGATTCGTTTTTGTTTGAGACCGTAATTTAAGTGGGTGTGACCATGAATAAAGTATTTCGGCTGGTATTTGTGGATCATTTTGGAAAAAGTAAGGAAGCCCTTGTGACATTGATCTTCCGCATCATGAATGCCAAATGGGGGAGCATGGGTGAGTATGATATCGATTTTCTGATTAAGCATGATTTTAAACCGCATTTTCTGCCACAGCCACCACATTTCCCGCTCGGTTCGCTGCACCGCTCGGGGAGAGTGGTAAAACATGGAGCCTTCAAAACCCATGATCGTGATATCTTTCACTTTTATTATTCTGCCATCAATATCCTCTCCGCCTTCCGGCGGTTCTCGGTCGTAATCATAGTCATGATTGCCGCGAACATAGTAAAGTGGAGCGTTAAAGACAGACATTAAATATGATAGATACCACGCTGGCAAGTCGCCGGCGGAAAGAATCAATTCGATATTATCGGGGAATCGCTCCCGTCGAAAATGATCATAGAGCAGTGGATCGACGGTATCGGCTACAACAAGTATTTTCATATCCTCGCCTCCCATTTAGTATAGGGATAGATGAGCTGGATTAGCAAGACTCTCCCTGTAAAGCTTTAGTGAAATTGCGGTCATTCTTCCATGTTATCTGTAAAATAAGTCGGAGCACCATTTTCTTCGGCAACTACTTTTCTTTTATTCTCAACTTCTGCTAATACTTTATCTTCGAAGGAAATTCCCCTCAGTTTCTCGAAGATAGTAGGAGGAGAGACGATGGTGCTGTAGCGTTTGGGGGCATTGTACCAAACCGCTTTTTCACCTTGGCAGGCTTCCACTTTAGCGTGTTTTTCATAGAGGGTGACGCGGAGTCCCCATCGTTTACCGGACTCAAACTCGTAATAAACTGCTGATTTGTCAGTAGGCCGGGTCCATCTGCCCTTATTTAATCCTTTGATCAAGGCTTTCTTCCTTTCATGCTTTTCTGATTAATAACGCTGTTGTTGATTGTATTCGACATTGAGTTCGAAAATCCTAGGAGGAATGGCGGACATGATTTTAATCCTGATTGGAATGCTGTTAAGTTCGCTGATATTTGCACCGGTATCGGCTGCAGCGGTCGAACTGGCGGAAACAGCTTTAGAGGAAATTGAAACCGGCCTGCGGTTTTCCGATATGGGCTGGTCCAGCGATGAAGATGACTTTTTTGAATATGTGCCCAATGAGGGAGTATTTGAACGGGGCACAAGGGTTTGGGCTTTTTTAGAAGTAACCGGATTTGAAAGCTATTTCGAGGATGGATATTATTACAATGACCTTGCCGTAGATGTCTATTTAAAGACAGGGTTCGGGCTGCGGCTGTTTAGACAGCTTGACGTGATTGAGTTTAATGATCCCTCCGATCAACCGGAGGAGTATATTTGGTTTTACTTATGGGTGGATATACCCTGGTGGGCACCGCCCGGAACTTATATCGCAGAGGTAGTGGTGAGAGATCGGGTGAGCAGTCAGGAGGTTATCCACGCTGAAAAACTGAGAGTGCGTTAAAATTTAATACTTTGGGAGGAGATTGGATGAGCATTCGCAACCAGAGAAGAAAGGAAGGCATCCCTCGAGGTGTAATCAGCAGACTGCCAAACTATCACCGCTATTTATCGGAGTTGTCCCAGGAAGTGGAGAAAATCTCATCCGCTGAGCTTGGGAAAGCTCTAAATATGACAGCAGCGCAGATCCGCTCCGATTTAAGTTATTTTGGTTCATTCGGCCTGCACGGCTATGGCTATCGAGTGGATGAGCTGAAGGAACATATTGAGAGCATTTTGGGATTAGATCGGGAATACCATCTGGTGTTGATCGGCGCGGGGAACCTAGGCCGGGCGCTGGTAAGCTATGCCAATTTTCGCCGGAGAGGGTTTTTCATTAAAGCTATCTTTGATGCGGATCCTGAGGTGATCGGTGGGGAAGCTGCGGGCATGCAAATTCAATCCATCGATACACTTGAAGATTATATCAGCAAAAACCAGTGCGACATCGCTGTCATGACTACCCCTAAAGATGTCAGCCAGGCCATCTGCGATCGGCTGGTAAAGCTCGGTGTGAAAGCAATCTGGAACTTCTCTCCAATTCACCTGCGCGTTCCCGATGATGTAATTGTGGAGCACATCCACCTAACCGACAGCCTGCTGCAGCTTTCGTTTCAATTAAGCCAAGAGAGGGATTGACATTTTCTCCATTCCCGATATGATAGTAATAATATCTTGTTTAGAGACAGCAGGGGGATTGGTTCGGGATGTTTTGGGGAACGATTATCAATGCGCTGGCGATTGCGCTCGGATCTGTAATTGGAATGGTGCTTCATCTCCGGGAAGCTACTCAGCGCACGATTATGCATGGTTTAGGACTAGTTGTTATGATTATAGGTATAAAAATGGGGCTGGATCATGACAATATCCTCATCCCCTTGGCCAGTATTGTGGCGGGTGGATTTATCGGTGAAATCCTCAAGATCGAAGCCAGACTGGAGAAGATTGGGGACCGGTTGGGGAAGGGTAAGTCAGTCGGTGAAGCCAGCCGGATTACTCAAGGCTTTGTGACTGCATCGCTCGTATACTGCGTGGGAGCGATGGCGGTAATCGGAGCACTCGAAAGCGGGCTGCACAAAACTCATGAAACACTTCTGGCTAAAGCGATGCTTGACGGTGTGAGCGCGGTCTTTTTCGCATCCTCATTCGGCATCGGGGTCTTGTTTTCTGCCGTTCCGGTGTTTATTTACCAGAGTCTAATCACCGTATTTGCCGGACTTTTAGAACCCCTGTTTCACGCAGCTGCCCTGCAGGCGATGGGGGCAACTGGGGGATTGCTGATTGTCGGTATTGGTCTTAATATCCTCGGTGTCAGTAGAATCGCGGTGGGCAATCTGCTGCCGTCTCTAGCAGTCGCCGTCATTTTATCAATCTTTTTTTAGGAATATAAAAATGCTGCGCAGAGTATCATCGAGGCGCAGCATTTCTGCATTAATCATCATTCATCGTATCATCAAAGTCGTCTATTTCCAACTCGATTTTGTTGGAAAATCCTGCAGTCATGCGATATTTCAGCTCAAATTCCTCGAGATCGTCCTGGGCGATTTGCAGCTGGTCCAACACACCCTGAACCAAAGTTAGGGGCTCACGGGAGGTGAGGGGAGGTAGGGAGCTGATTAAAGTTTCAATTTCGGCTGCAGCTTCATCACCACTTAATTTCTCGCCATTCCGCCGTACAATTTCAGCTCGGGGTCTGCCGTCTCGGTCTTTGGAATAGTCCATTTCAATTTCATCGCCATCCATCAGCTCTATGTCCAGCTCGAATTTGACCACATCTGCAGGAGAGCTGCCGGCGCCGCCTGCCTGAGACTGGAAGAACCTAGGTGCATCGCTGTCCGGGGGTTTGGCAAAGAAGCTGTTCGCCCCAACTAGCAGAGCGAGAACTGCCAGAACAATAATGGGAATATACTGCCTTGATTTCATGATATCTTAAGCCTCCTTCTGCTCCTGTTAACATTTTGCCCAGGAATGCAGGTTCGGAGGCTTGTAGTTTTTTCCGCGTAAAAAAACTAAGGGAGCGCCGCAC
>DURM01000054.1 GCA_012837335.1 Bacillota bacterium | reverse complement strand
ATCTTGCTAACAATCGAGTACTTAAACTCTTCACTGTATCTAGCCATTTTTGACCCTCCCGTAAGTCCTCTGTTTTAACTATACTTTACTGAGGAACCTACGACAACTATCCTGACACAGGGGGACCTTAAATTGGTTCGCTTAAAAAATAGCTTATTCATCCTTAACCTGGCTCAGATCAATCAGGCAGACTTGTGAGGCGCCATTTTCGAAAGGGCGGGTGAAAAGAATCATGTCGCCGCTCCGGTTAAAGGAGGGATGAGGATGATCTCCTCCTGTTTTCGGCTCATCGGTGCTGGCAACAGCTGTAGTTTTGCCGGTTTCACCATTGATTAAGTAGATCAAGGTAGGGCTTTCTACCCCCAGATAGCTCATGCGGTCTGCGCAGAACCATTTGCCATCCTGGGAAACCCCAGGATGCAGCAGCTGTTCTTCCTCAGCCACTACCCGGAAGTTATGTCCATCCTTGGTTCCCATCATTAAATAGCGAGGCAGCTTCATAAAGACAATATGCTCGCCATCGGCGGTCCATACCTCATGGGTAATCCAATCGCCCTCTTTTTCAACGTAGTACGGTCTGGCCCTGCCTTCTTCTCTATCAAAGATCCACATCCGCTGCAGCGCATCGCCGCCTGTTTCGTGGATGAAGAAAAGGAGATTGTCATCTGTGGGGCAAACCTGCACATGTCCGAGATTATAATCGCTCTGGTACACCACTTCCGATTTTCCGGTCTTTGGATCCAGCGTCACTAAGCCATAAATGCAGTTCCACTGCTGGTATCCGCAGACAATCATGCCGCTTTGGCTTGTAGTGAGATGGCCGGTTATTCTTCCTCCTTCCGGCAGGGCACCTACTTCAATAAACTCATCGGTATCGCACTCATAGCGGTAAACGATATTGTCCTTCACAGCGACCCCATAGTTTTGATGCCGATCCAGCGCAAAACCGCGGTATTCGCTGCCAGCTACCCGCTGAGCTTCGCCGGTTGCAACTTCCGCTTTCCAAAGCTCGCTTTTAAAGCGGAAAAAAGAATCGGGATCATCCGATGGAACCTGCTTGGTGAAGAAAAAGTAGCGGTCGTCGGCTGTAAAGTTCTCAGATGTAAAATACAGCTTAGTATTGCGCTCCGGACCATGGGTATACTGCCGAATCTCATAACCTGTCACCGGATCCTGATATGTTGTAAACTTGCTCATTTAGTACACCTTCCTCGCACTTCGTTTATGAAACCAAACTCTATATTCCCTAATTGTTAATAAAAACCTCTTAAATTTGTTAGTTTTATAAAAAGGGACAGCTGGATTTCCAGCCGCCCCATGATAACTAATTTTTTAGAACCCGATCACACCCGAATCGATCGCATATGTTTCCAGCATATCCGCTGTAGTTTTCAAAAGGATCGCAGCGATGGTCTCATCCACCACAAACACGCGGGCATAAACTGAACCGGAGACAATCGCCATAAATGCAATAATACCCACTAAGGTGGGAAGTGAAAACTCGGTGTAACCGTTCCAGAACTCTGTGAGACGCTCAAACAGGTCCCGTTTCCTGCCTGCTGCCCGCGCCTGCCTCATCCCGGCTTTCAGCCTCGTTTTTTGGCTGTCACTAAACTCAATATGCTTAAGCTCAACTTGTAACTTCTGCCTGAAACTCATCGCCCTCCTCCTCTCTAAAAAACTGGCTCAACTTCTGCCTGGCCCTGTATAACCGGTTCTTAACCGTACCCTGCGGCACCGCCAAAATTGCAGCTATTTCCACCGTTGTAAATTCCTCATAGTAGTATAAAGCGATAATCTCCCGGTAAATTTCGGGCAGTTGCTGCAAAGCAGCTGTTATTTCCATTTTCTCCTCCACCTGTTCAGTAGGGACAGGAGAATTTCGGTTAGACAGGTGGTCAAGGGTGCTCCTGGGAACAAACTTCAGCATGTTCCAAAAGCGACGGTTCTGCTGGCGGCGGCAGCGTCTGATCAAAATCCGGTACAGCCAAGTATAGAGGGCAGATTCACCGCGAAAACTGGAGAGATGAGTGGCGGCATCAATTAGTGTCTCCTGCACGATATCTTCGGCAAGATGGTAATCGCCAAGGATCAAAACCGCAGCCCGAAGCAGCCGGTCCGCGTATTGATTTACGATGTGGTCGATCAGCTCTGATTCTTGACCGCGCAAATCAGTCTCCACTCTGTTCCCTCCCCAGTAAACTCATTACCTCTGCCGCTCTTCCAATTCCCGCAGCACTATTTCCATCCATTTTTCAACCCGCGGACCAGGAGCGAGCTTTTCGATTCTGCGCAGTGTTGCTAAACATTTGTCTAGATCGCGGTTGGAAAAGTTGCTTAAGCTGGTATGGTCTGTAACATAGGTGCCGAAATAGTAGAAGCGTGCTAACAGCCACAGGACATCCAAATTATCGGGATCTTCAGTGATTTTCTGCTGAAGCAGCTCAAAGGCTTCAGCGTACCTTCGGTCCATGATCAGCTTTTCTTCCTGCGTTAACTCCGGAAATATGGCAGTGAACCAGCCTGGTTCCCTCGGCCTGCCAAACAGATTTAAAGCATCATTTGCCGGCAGAATCCGCCCATCGAATGTTCGAGCATCAATGAGAATTCCAATGCGCTCAGGACGTCCCAGCAGGGCTTCAGGATGAATGCCTTCGCCATCAAAGACCAAGAAAAACGGTGGATCCCAAAGGCTGTCGAGGCAGATGCTGGTAGTCTCTGTTTTCGCTGCCCATGCCCGCTCTACTATGGGCTTTCCATCCGGATTAGAAAAGGTGCAGTAGACTTCTACCAGATAGTAGTCCGCCTCAGGATAAGGAGTCCATTCGATTTCAATCGGTCCGCCGCTGTATTCGAAACCTGGTTCCGGCTGGATTACCCGCAGCGGCTCGATAAAACTGAACTCAACCTTTTCTGACTCTAATACTTGGGGGCCTAAACTCAGCTCACTATTTTTAATCCGCAGCTGCAGTCCATCCACCTGCTCCATCTGGAAGCGGTTCAGCTCAATCCCAATCTCAAACTCTCCATCCGGCAGCCGCAGCACAAACTGCCCGTCACTGCGAGTTTTCACCGAGAAATACTCATCGCTGCTGCGTCTAACACGGTACCAGCCATCACCCTCGATAATCTCAGGTCCCGGATAGACCAAGACCTTTACCCCGGGAAAAGGAGCCCCGTTGATAGTAACTGCTCCTTTGATTAAGTGCTTGCCATTTCCCTCGACCTTTTTAAGCATCTCTATCTTTTGCATCGCCGCCCAAGAACTCCATCCTTGCTTGTAAATCTCCTTGGCCTGCTCGTAATCTCCCTGGGCAAAGTAGATATGTCCCAGCCACTCTGTAAAGATAGAAAGCTGGCTGCTGTAACTTGCCGCCTCTTCCCAAACCGCCACAGCTTCATCAATCATGTCACACTGCAGGTACAGCATAATGAGTCTTTCGGTAGCTTCAAGCAAAACTCTAAACTCTCTGTTTTTAATAATACTCCAGTAAAATTCCTCTGCCTCTGCCAAATCCCGCTCCTCAAGGATAGTCGCCAGTTCATCAAAAACTAATTTCAACTCATAATACTTGTAATCCATAAAATCTGGATCCTGATAGAATTCATACAGCATCCAGCACCGCTCTTCTAAAGTCAGGGCATCGCTCTGCAGCAGCTCTTCATACTCAGGCGGTGGGATAGTGCGGGATGACCGGTTGTGGAGAAATGTTGCGGTAAGGTAATCTCTACTGTCCGCCAACATCAGAATCGTCTCTGTTAATGCCTTGGGCACATACTCATGATCAGGATACCTGGTAATCAAGGCATCATAATAAGCAAGAGCCTTGACGTAATTTTTTAGGGCCTTAGCCGCCTCAGCCCGGAAATAAAGAAGATAACCTCCGGATGCGTAAACCAAACTTGTTGAAGCTATAAAGATAAGTAGAGCTAAAATAAGATGTTTGTTTTTTATTCTTACCCTCACAGCTTCTCAGCTCCTTCCTGCCCCATGGAAGTAAGAATCTCAATCGCATCCAGTAAAACCCTCCGGTTCCCGCCAAGTATTTCCAGATGCCGGTTACCCTGATCCCAATACAGCTCATAAACCCAAATTTTGACGATCCGATCTTCACCCCAGATACGAGCAGGATAACTGTGCTGCCAAACGGTCACTCCAGCGTGCTGAAATGTCTCACGTTCATGATACAGCTTCAGATCATACTGCCGCAGGATAAAAACAGATTGATCATTGGGGTCTTCATAGCGTGATTCTAAATAAGCCCCGTAGGAATCGTTTTTATAGACAACACTGTTTCTTTGAAACCTGCCGACATATTCTGGTGCTAAGACCCTTTCACTAAAGCAGGATGCAAGCTCGCTGGGATCAACTGAATGTGGGTCAGCAGTAAGCAGCTTTACTCGCTCCGGCCAGTTCCTAATTATGGAGTCGATAATCGCAAATAGCTGCTCCTTATCAAGTGAAGTTTCGATTTCAATGCGGAAGCCATCATGATAAGTTAAAGCCATCGTATGTGCGAATACGCTCTTTCTTACAGCAGCGTGGTGCTGCTCCACAGTATGAACCTCTTCTCCGTAATTGCGAAAAGTCCACTGATCAGGCGTTCCGGCAGAAAGTCTTATTACTAAGAAATCGTCTTCGCTTGCAAAACATAAATGGTAATCACTTTGATAAGCCAGATATTCAAAACCTAGGCGGAACTTAAAGTCTACTGCGTCGGCTATCCGTCTAAGATCAAGACCCATCCAGGTTCCTAAATCTCCATATTTAGTAATCATATTGGAAACTCTATCGGTACTGCCGACATACAACAGCGAAGCTTGATAGGTCTCTCTAAACTTAAGCAGCAGAGTTTCACTGGCTGAGCCGGAACCGATGCCAACCGCAAGCCCCAGCATTACCAAGAACATAAACACAGTTGTTTTCAGTTTGAACCGCCTCTGCACTGTTCTCAACTCCCTTCACTTCTTTAGAGGCATTACTCTAAAGAATGGTTGCATAAAAAAACACACCGGAATAAAAACTCCGATGTGTTTGGCTGTGATAAGGCAGCTAAAACGGGAAAATCCCTATCAACTTCTCCAAAAACGAGCAATTTTCCCTTTGATAATCAGCCAGTATTTTCAGCAGTTCCGGCACAAACTCTTTAAAAGTCGGGTACAGGGCACGGTTAGTCTTGTATACCTTCAGCTCCTCCACTATAAAGCGGGTTAGATAAAAGCCTCGGCTTTCCTGATAAGTGATATTCTCCTCAACAGCATCTGCCCCATATAAATCTTCCGCAGCCAGCACCTCCACTGCCCGCAAGACCTGTTCGTTGAGAAAAGTAGCCACATCGGGGTAAGCCTGGCTCTTCATCACCGCTTTGACCCGGTTAAAGAGGGGACGGAGCTTAGCCACCTCCTTCGGGTAAGCCTCAAGGCTCGGATTAACAAAAGAATGCCCCAGCTCATGAATAGTTAACTGCTCCAAAGTCTGTCCTGTCGGGAACTCGGGCTTATTGGTGCCGGTTCCATATTCGCGGGTAATTTGGTAAGCGATCGTCTCGCCATCCGGTCGTTCTAGAGTAACGCCATAACCTCCGCCGGGAAACATTGCCGGCGCTAAAATCAGATGAAATTCAGCAGCTTCCCAGCCGAAAAACTGCTCCAGCCATGTTTTGGCTGTTTCCGGTTCAAATCCGGCAGTACTTTCCATCAGTATTTCTGATAAATAGGGCTCCCAGGCAGCGTAGAAATCCAAAAACTGAGCGTCTACAGCTAAAGATCGTAAGGCTAGGCGAAACTCTTCCAGTTTATCCCGGCCTCCACCTCGCTTAACTATATACTCGCTGTACTCAAAAACTATCTCCAGTTCTGGTAGAGGTCCTAAATGAGCCATGAATGCCAGCGGGGCATCATAAGTAAAGCCCCGGTCAGTTAATTTTTGAGCTATTTTCACCGCCTCGTGGTCCCTATACGGTTCAAACAACGCCTGGAGAGCTCGGAAGTACTCATTGCCTCCGTTTTTCGGTCCCCTGTGCTCAATCCATGATGTCTGGGCGAGTACACCGGAAATCAATTCCATTTCCGGTGAAATCCCGACATAGATTTCCGAGGCGCTGCTCGCAAAACCTGGAGTTACAGCCAGAAGTAAAATTATGGCAAGCATCAGTATCTTTTTTATCATCGTAATTCACCTCAATTTGTTATTAGTTATGAAGTAATATTTTCCTGCTGAAAATAAAATAAATCCAGGCGGTTAATCCAGCGTCCTATCTTATTTTTGGTATAGAGATCTATCAGCTCAAGTTGTTGACAATCTGCCGTCTTTTAGCACTATTGCAGAACCAAATTATAACCCTAGCGTTGTTTTTTTCTAAAATAT
>DURM01000053.1 GCA_012837335.1 Bacillota bacterium | reverse complement strand
TTTGCAGTACATCGTTGGGCCGGGAGACAGTCTACAAATGTAGTCAAGCTACAGGAGGCGTAAGTCTTTTCCCAGATAGATCCTTTTCCATGATTCTATTATCCAGGGATATACGTCAGGATCCAAATCTAAATTTGCTTATTTAGTTTTCAAGGTTCAAGAGGGAGAAAGAACCTAAAATGATCTCCCTAAATCTTAATATACGAGGAGGCATGTGGATGAAAAGGACTGGGCTTATTTTCATATTGACTGTTTGTCTGCTGGCATTTGGCGCTGGACTGGGAGCAGTTGGCGCGTACGAAGTGCCGCCGGGAGTGCTGTCCCCAGATGAGGTGGATTTTGGAGGCAAAACAGTTACGATTGTAAGTTCGGATTTTTGGAAAGCGCTGCCTTCCGAGGAACGGATTGCGGAAGCCGAAGAAGCATTTAATGTCAATATTGAAACACTGCTGATTGATAACGCTGATCTGATGATGGCCCGCATCATGTCAGGTGATGCCAAATACGATATTATTCAACAGGCGCATCGGTCCGCGTATTTTGCCTTGGTTACAGCTGGGATGCTGCTTCCCGCAGACGACTACCTGCCAGAGGAGTATTTTGAATGGCTGCCGAGCATGGATCGCTATACAATTGAGAAGTTTAAATACGAAGGAAAGCGCTACGGTGTTGCACTCCATGATGGCGTCGTAAATGACAGTATCATTATAATGTCCTACAACAAGGATCTGCTTGAACAATACAACCTGCCTGATCCTTATGAGCTGTATCTCAACGGAGAATGGACCGTTGATGTGCTGGAAGAGATGATGATTGCGGTAACGCAGGATACTAACGGCGACGGCGTCATTGATCAGTGGGGTATGCCCGATATTACCAATGGTCCTGGCTTTTTCCGCTGGGCACCCTTCAACGGCGCGGAAATCGCAGTGCAGGACGAGAACGGCAGATGGACCTACGCTTATAACCAGGAGAATGCCATCTACGCATTAAATAAGGTTATTCACTGGAAAAACTTAGGCATTATTGGTCCTGGAAACTATAACAACGGCACCCTTGCCTTTAATCCAACTCATCTGCCCGGCAACCGCCACGCGCAGGCAGCTGGTGTTAATTTTGGTCTGGTACCGCTGCCGAAAGGACCGCATGTTGACCGGTACTACTATCCGGCGTTTGAGTTCTTCCTGACCTACCTGCCGGCTAACGTGGAAGAACCGGAGAACATGATCGCCTTGGCTAACTTCTTGTTCCGCAAAGATGACCGCTATAATTTCTTGGACGAAATCATCACCAACTGGATGGTTACTAAAGAACATCTGGATATGTACCTGGCTGCCAACGAAAACTGGCAGGCGGATGGAGATATCTTCCAGCACACCGAGATTTGGGATATTGTCGGTGACGCTGTAAATCAGGTATTATCCGGAAGTAAAGGCGCAGCAGCTGCCATGGATGAGATTGCTCCTCAAGTCCAAGCAGCGCTGGATGACCTCTTCAGACAGTAAATATTTCGGGACTGCGGGTTTGCTGAGAACCTGCGGTCCTTTTCATATTGAGATAAAATCAGTGTTGTGATAATATTAAAGCAAAATAATCAACATGGTTGAGGAGGTCGTTTTATGCCGTGGCATCAGTCTTTATCTGTAGGTGTTGAGTTTATCGATGATCAGCATAAAGAATGGTTTGACAGAGCGGAGAAACTTTTTGACGCCGGTAAAAAGGGACAAGCCAAGGAATACGTTGGCGAACTGCTCGAGTTTTTAGATAGCTACACTAAAAAGCACTTTGCTGATGAAGAGAAGTATATGGCAAGCATTAACTATCCGGGTCTTGAAGAGCAGAAAAAAGCTCACGCTTCATTTATTGAGCGATTGGAGCAGCTCCGCAGCGATTACAAGTCTTCCGGGGGCAGCTTGACTGTAATCATTAATGCGAATCAGATCGTAATCGACTGGCTGACCAACCATATCTCGAAAATGGATCGGAAAATTGGAGAGTTTGTTAATCAAAAATAAGCCTTGTGTCTAATCGAGTAAAACCAGGAGCGCTGAACTAGCGTTCCTTTTTTTATTTTCCGGCTGATCGCAGTTTTAAAAAAAGGCAAAATATGTTAAATGTAGAATAGGCCGATTAGAGGAAAAAGCAAAAATACTGAGTGAAGGAGTGCGAAAATGAGTAATCGGAAACCTGTAATTCCTCTCGGGGAGTATCCAAAGCGGTGGGTTAAGGTTCAAGGGTTAATGAAAGATCAAGATTTGGATCTGCTGATTGCCTACGCAGATGATCACGCAGTTTTTGGCCCTGCTCACTGCCGCTGGTTGGCAAACATCCCCATCCACTTCGAACCAGTATGCATTCTTTTTCATCAAACAGGCCAACCGATCGTGCTCTGCGGTCCCGAAAGTCCGGATTATATCCGCCATGTGGGACAGATTCAAGATGTGCGCGTGCTTGAGGAGTTCTGCCATCCCAATGAAGACTATCCCCATACCAAGATTGAAAGCCTGGCAGAAATCATCTCTGATATCATGGATATCAGCGCGGTTAAGAGGATTGGTTTAGCCGGCGGCGACTTAATGGGTGCCCCGGTGTATTTGGCATTTAAAAACGTTCTCAAACATGCCGAGTGGGTTGATGTGGAAAATGCAGTGTGCATGCTGCGGGCCATCAAAACCCCGGCTGAGATGGAAGTAATCCGCTATGCTTATGAAATAGCGGAAATTGGCTTCCGCGCTGCTGTTGAGGCAATCAGGCCTGGTGTGACGGAGCGGGAAGTAGCGGCTGTGATTGAAGGTGCCATGCGGAAAGCTGGAGCAGAAGGTACCGGTATAGATACCATGGTAGGTTCAGGACCGAATTCCCGGACGCTGATGTGCCGCACAACCTTTAGGGAAATTGGAGAAAATGAGCTGGTCCAAGTTACTGTTGCTCCCCGGTACGAAGGCTATCATGGAGCGATTGGCCGTCCGGTCCTGGTTGGTAAGCAGGACAGCAGGATGATGGAGGCGCTGGAAGCCGCGATCCACGCTGAAAAAACCTGCGCCCAAAACATGGTTCCCGGTGTGGAAGGACGCCTCGCAGAAGCAAAAGCAAGAAAAATCATGGAAGCTGCAGGTTATGGAGAAAGCTTCCTCTACTCAGGCATCCACAGTGTTGGAGTCATTGAATTTGAACCGCCCATATTCGGTCCATCCCAGGCAGAGTTAATTGGCGCGGGGATGGTGCTTTCCATAGATATCCCGGTGTTTAATACACCCTGGGGTGGCTTCAGAATAGAAAATGGCTACTACATCACCGAAAACGGATCAGAGCCATTAACTAACATTGACTATATTATTCAAAAATAAACGCTGGGATAAGACCAGCAAGGCCGGCTGAAGTGAGGCCGGCCTTTGGCATGTTAGGAAAAGGAGGGGTCCGTGACCTATTTGGAGAAGGTGAATAGAGTAGAATAAGAAGAGGAAGGAAAGGAATATCAGTATGAGTGCAAAAAGATACGACAAGGAGCTGGGCATCCGAACGGTGGGGCTGCGGGAATGGGACGGCCACCACCACTACAACCGCTATGAGGCCACTCCATACGAGGCATTGGACGTATTATTCCAGTCATACAGTCTGAAGCATCATGAGCGGGTAGTAGATTTTGGCTGCGGAAGAGGCCGCGTCGCCTTTTATATTCACAAGCACTTTCAAATCCCCGTTGTCGGGATTGAGGCTAATGATCTGACTTTTAATGAAGCGCTTGACAATAAATATACCTACCGGTTACGGGCTAAGCACATTTCGGCTCCAATCAAGTTCAAATTCGGCTTAGCAGAGCGCTACCAGGTCAAGCCTCAGGATACCTGCTTTTATTTCTTTAATCCATTTTCAGCTAAAGTGTTTGCTAAAGTGCTGCGGAACATCATCGCGTCGGTAAAGGCAGTGCCGCGCACAATTGATATCATCTTGTTTTATCCTCTTCCGGACTACAAAGATGAGATCAGAAAATACCCCTTTAGAAAGATTAATAAAGTCCGGGTTCCCGGGGCGGAAGACCCCCACGATAAGTTCATCATCTACCGGCTGGTAAAAGAAGATATTGAGGAAATGGGTAATGAATCGCAAGTAGTCTGAGATAAGGGCTATCTGGTTAGACTGAGCAGAACAGCCGTCACTTAAGAGTCTATTAAGTGTCGGCTGTTTTGCTTTTATTTTCAGCATGTAATTGACCATAGGCTTCCCATTTGGTAAAATTTTATATGAGAATGATTTTCAATCTCGCATACTTGGGTGCTGTGAGGTTTAAGATAGGAAAGGTGATT